>JBPCSY010000210.1:0-8509 GCA_051006695.1 Candidatus Nanopelagicales bacterium | reverse complement strand
GGTAAATGAGGAGCGGCCGCAGGTGATCACCACGCGGGTTCCCTCGTTCGACAGCTGTACCGGCGCACCAGGGAGGGAGCGAGTGATGTCAGCGAGAAGTCGGCCTGAGACAAGGCTCGTGCCCGGAGTCTGGACATCCGCGGCAATGGTGACCCGTGAGGACACCTCGTAGTCGAAGCTGCTCAGGGTGACGGAATCCTCCGAGGCCTCGAGAACGAGGCCGGCAAGAACAGGCATTGATGGTCGTGTCGGCAGAGTTCGTGCAGCCCAGGAGACGGCGTCAGCCAGGACATCGCGCTCAACCCGAAACTTCACGACTTTCCTCCCGTGATCAATAAGGGGGTCAGTGTGTCAGGAGACAGGGGTCCTCCACCAGCGGGGGCTACCAATCCACAAGAGGCCAGTTGATGGTTGTTCTTTACCTCTCCTGACTAGATAAGTAGTCATCGTCATAGGCAGTGTGGATTATGTGGATAACCCTCATTTCCCCTGGTTGAACGCGGTGAGGTGGTGTGGAGCCTGTGTGGAGGAAATGAAGGATGTCTGTTGATCACTGTGGGTGAGTGGTGTCAAGACCTGTGTTGTCCACGTGCTTACTGTCATTTGTGCACAGGTTGATGGAATAGACCTAGGGGAGAAAGTTTTTTATCCACAGGGTTTCCACCACTGGGGATATGGAACACGTCTGGGGAACATGTGATCGATGTGATTCGAGGATTTCCTATAAAACCAAAGGTTACCCACAACCTTATACACAGAACTTATCCACAATTGTGTGCACAACTGGGGACAGAAGTGACGAATGGTTACGCAGGGCGCGGCTGGGACTTGATTCGGCTGGTCAGATCAGTGACCTGATTGAACAGGCTGCGGCGCTCAGCCATGAGCTGGCGGATTTTCCGGTCAGCATGCATAACAGTCGTGTGGTCACGCCCACCAAAGGCCTGACCGATCTTCGGAAGGCTCAGGTCGGTGAGTTCACGACAGAGATACATCGCGATCTGACGTGCGGTGACCAACACTCGTGAGCGGCTGGATCCGCAGAGCTCGTCGACCGTGACCCCGAAATAGGAGGCCGCCGCGGCCATGATCTGTGCCGCCGTGATCTCCGGGCCACTCTCCGAAGGGAAGAGATCCTTGAGGACGATCTCGGTGATGGCGAGGTCAACCGGCTGACGATTAAGTGAGGCGAATGCCGTGACGCGGATGAGCGCGCCCTCGAGCTCGCGAATATTGCTGGAGATCTTGGAGGCGATAAATTCAAGAACCTCCGGAGGTGCCACCAATCGTTCCTGGACACTCTTCTTGCGAAGAATGGCGATACGCGTCTCGAGATCCGGTGGTTGAACGTCGGTGATCAGGCCCCACTCGAAGCGTGATCGCATGCGGTCCTCGAAATCCTGCAGCTGCTTCGGCGGCAAGTCAGAAGTCACCACGATCTGCTTATTCGCATTGTGAAGAGTGTTGAAGGTATGAAAAAACTCTTCCTGCGTCTGGACTTTTCCGCTCAGGAATTGAATGTCGTCAACAAGTAGAACATCAACATCGCGGTAGCGGCGCTGGAACACAGCGGCCTTGTCATCACGAATCGAGTTAATGAACTCGTTCGTGAACTCCTCTGAGCTCACGTAACGCACGCGCGTGCCCTTATAAAGCGTGCGGGTGTAGTGACCGATGGCATGGAGAAGATGTGTCTTCCCCAGACCGGAGCCGCCGTAGATGAAAAGCGGGTTGTAAGCGCGGGCAGGCTGCTCGGCGACGGCCACTGCTGCGGCATGGGCAAAACGGTTGCTCGAGCCGATGACGAAGGTGTCGAAGGTGTACTTGGCGTTAAGTCGCCCGTCCTCGAGACGCGTGCCCGGTGAACCAGTACCCGGGCGGGAATCCTCATGGCGCTGTTCCGCGGCGAGCTCGGCCGAGTCGTCACTGTCGTCGGCGTAGGTGGCGTCGGCGACCTCATCGGTCGCCTCCTCGTCGATAGCCGGGGCAATGGTGGGATCCACTGTGACTGCCAACCGAATCTCGCGACCCAGGGTTTGTGACAGGGCCTGGACCACAACGGGGCGCAATCTGGCCTCAAGGACGTCCTTGGTGAACTCGTTGGGAGCAGCAACAAGTGCGGTGTCCTCGACAAGGCCCAAGGGTCGAGTAAGGGCTACGAAGGCCCGTTGTTGGGGGGTGAGGATGCCATCGGAGAGGTTCGATATCACCTCTGTCCACACACTGGCGAGTGGATTGTCGTCCACGTGACACCTTTCCCACGACCGCATACTCAGTTAATCCACAGGGTTTTCCACAGATGTGGACCCCTGACCTAACGCCCTGTGGACATTAGTCATCACCTCGCGAGTAGACAAGTCGTAATTCCATAATTCTGGGGACGTAGTCCAGGCCAGATATGGCCCATTTGACCGCCGCTAGGTATTCTCCGTAGGCTCGACCCACAAAATACGTTCTTCCCCCGCCACACTTTGCACCTCTGGAGCCCCACGATGAAGCGCACCTTCCAGCCCAACGTCCGTCGCCGGGCCAAGACCCACGGCTTCCGACTGCGGATGCGCACGCGTGCCGGCCGGGCAATTCTTGCCTCGCGCCGCTCCAAGGGCCGCACTCGCCTGTCTGCCTAAGACATGCTCCCGTCGGCTCATCGGCTGCGGGCATCGGGTGATTTCACCCTTATCCAACGTCGGGGCACCCGAATCACACGTCCCACTCTCATTCTGAGCGCCCTGTCACGCCCTGACACCCCCACTCGAATGGGCATGTCTGTCGGGAAGTCAGTGGGCAACTCCGTCGTTCGTCATTCAGTGAGTCGCAAACTGCGCCACGTGACCGCCCCCCACATCACCGAGCTGCCCATGGGCACTCAACTCGTGATTCGAGCCCTGCCCGCCGCCGCCGGCGCCAGTAGCGCGCAACTGCACGCCGACCTCAATGAGGCCCTGAGTGAGCTCGGGCGACGGGGGATCAAGTCATGACCGCTGTGGGTCGAGGCCTTCTCTGGGTTTGGGACCATTCGATTGGCTTCGTGTTGGCGTGGGTACTCATCGCGGTTGTCTCCCTGTATCGCATGACGATCTCTCCGCTCCTTGGTCCGACCTGCAGGTACCACCCCAGTTGCTCCGCTTATGCCCTCGGGGCATTGCACCAACATGGGTCTCTGAAAGGATTAGCACTGGTGGGCTATCGCTTGCTCCGGTGCAACCCCTGGAGCGGTGGCGGAGTTGACCCTGTGCCGTCCCTGGGAAGATGGCGACCAGACATACTTCCCGATGGACGTCCGCGCGTCCTGGCACCTACGAAGTAAGGAACTCCCTCTCCATGTTCATTCTCGATTGGCTGAAGATCGGCGTCAGCTGGATCCTCGTGCAGTTCCATCAGCTGCTCAGCATCGTGATGGATCCGGCCAGTGGCTGGACATGGGCGTTCTCAATCGTCGGACTCGTAATCGTCATTCGGATTCTGCTGATCCCGCTGTTCGTCAAGCAGATCAAGTCGCAGCTCAATCTCCAGTTGATCCAACCGCAGATCAAGGAGATTCAGAAGAAGTACAAGGGCGACAAGGAAAAGCAGTCGCAGGAAATGATGAAGCTGTACAAGGAAACGGGAACAAACCCGTTGGCCTCGTGCCTCCCGATCCTGTTGCAGGCGCCCATCTTTTTCGCACTCTTCGGCGTTCTGCAGAGCATCGCGCAGTACTCGACTGATGCCAGTTACACCGCGCAAGGCGTATTCCAATGGGATCAGTACAAGGATCTTCTTCCGCTCGCACACCGCGCAGAGATCTTCGGGGTTCCGCTATACGGCACCTTCAAGGATGCTGCGCAAACACCGAACCCGACAGCAACTCACATCCTCGCGATCGTTCTTATCCTCGCGATGACCGTCACCACGTTCCTCACCCAGCGTCAGCTGATCGTCAAGAACAGTGCGCCCGATAACCCGATGGTCAAGCAGCAGAAGATCATGCTGTACGTCTTCCCACTGGTCTTCGCCATCGGCGGTATCAACTTCCCGATCGGCGTTCTGATCTACTGGTTCACCACCAACCTGTGGACCATGGGTCAGCAGTTCTATGTCATCCGCAACAATCCGCAGCCCGGCACCCCGGCTCACGAGGCCAAGTTGGCGCGCCAGGCAGCGAAGGCGGCCAGCAAGGCCGGTATCCCAGAACTCACCACCGATGAGACTCCGAACCCGACCCCGCGGGTTCAGCCCAAGAAGACATCGCGCAGCAAGCGCAAGGGCACGACTTCCTGAACGGAGAACGACCATGATCACCTAAGAGACCACTGAGGCACTGACTGGCGCCGCCCTACTCGATCGCGAGGGCGATGTGGCGGCGGATTACCTCGAGGCACTTCTCGATATCGCCGACCTCGATGGTGACATCGACATCGATGTCGAAGGCAATCGCGCCATGGTGTCGGTCGTCGAAGCGAATGCAGGCGATTTGCGGCATTTGGTAGGAAATGAGGGCGAGGTGCTTGACGCACTTCAGGAGCTCACCCGCCTTGCCGCTGCCCGCGAGACGGGTGAACGCTCACGTCTGATGCTGGATATCGCCGGGCACCGTGCCGCCCGCCGTGCAGCGCTTGAGGAGGTCGCCAAGGAGGCTATTGCCGAGGCACAGCGCACATCGGCACCGGTGTCCTTGGAGCCGATGACCCCATTCGAGCGTAAGGTCGTGCACGACGCCGTCGCCGCGGCCGGTCTGGTGAGTGAGTCTGCCGGCGAGGAGCCCGCTCGCCGGGTCGTCATCCGCGTCAGCTAGAACGCGACGTTTCACGTGAAACAATCGCCAGCCCTCCCCGACTGGCTCCTTCCCACCGAGTCTGCCCTGTCGGCATATGTCGACCTACTGAGCACGACTGGGGTCGAGCATGGGCTGATTGGCCCTCGAGAAGTTCCCCGGCTCTGGGAGCGCCACGTGCTCAACTGTGCAGTCGTGGCAGACCCCTCGAATGGGCTGGTCCCTCTCGGATCACGAGTCGCTGATGTGGGCTCCGGTGCGGGACTTCCCGGACTCGTGTGGGGCATCGCCCGGCCAGATATCCACGTTGTGCTCATCGAGCCGCTCCTGCGTCGGGCGACATTCCTGAGTCAGTCTGTGGATGACCTCGGTCTGACTGGCCGGGTGACCGTGCTGCGCGGTCGCGCCGAGGACATCACATCGTCAACCGACTGGACCCCCGTCGACGTGGTGACCGCACGAGCGGTGGCCCCCTTAGAGAAGCTACTGGGATGGACAGTGCCACTGTTGGTAGAGGGTGGTTGCCTGGCTCTCCTCAAGGGAAGTAGTGCGGCAGAGGAGATTGCCTCCGCAACTCCGGCAGCGTTATCCATGGGTGTGCGTGACCTGGGGATAACCACCTGCGGCTCACCCTGGGTCGATCCGGAGACCACTGTGGTGACGGGCACCCGCGGTACGGCACAATGAGCGCTGTGACGACATCCCCCGAATCCGCTGGCCTGGGCTGGCCGGAGACCTACATGGAGCAGCAGGATCCTGCCGTTTCACGTGAAACATCCGCCGAACCGGCTGGTCTGGGATGGCCCGAATGACCCGTATCGTCACGGTCGCCAACCAGAAGGGTGGCGTCGGGAAGACCACGACCACGGTCAATATGGCCGCCGCCCTGGCCCAAAGCGGAGCCAAGGTGCTGGTCATTGACCTGGATCCCCAGGGCAATGCCTCCACCGCACTCGGCGTCGACCACCACGAGGGCGTCCCGAGTATCTACGAGGTGCTCTCAGGGGAGCGCACTATCGCAGAGGTCGTGCAGTCTTGCCCTGATATCCCCAACCTAACCACCGCCCCTGCCACCATCGACTTGGCCGGCGCTGAGATCGAACTTGTCTCCCAGGTGGCGCGTGAATACCGGCTCAGTCGAGCGGTCGAGGCTTACCTCGAGCATGTGGTGCGCACGACGGGGGAGCCGGTTGACTATGTCTTCCTGGACTGCCCTCCATCCCTGGGCCTGCTCACTCTCAATGGCCTCGTGGCAGCACGTGAGGTGTTGCTGCCCATTCAGTGCGAGTACTACGCCCTTGAGGGCCTCTCCCAGCTCTTGCGCACAGTGGAGATGGTGACCACCCATCTCAACCCCAAGCTTCAGGTCAGCGCCATCCTGCTCACCATGTACGACGGTCGCACCCGACTGGCCTCTCAGGTGGCGGAGGAAGTGCGTACCCATTTCGGCACCAAGGTGCTCGAGACGGTTATTCCTCGCAATGTCCGCATTTCCGAGGCGCCTTCGTATGCCCAGTCAGTGCTGACCTACGACCCCTCGTCACCGGGTGCGCTGACCTACCAGGAGGCCGCGGCCCAATTTGCCGCTATTGATCCACAGAACAATCCACAGACATAACGGTATAAATACGGACAATAACCCCATAATTGTCCCCAGCTTCGGAGGTTATCCCCATGGCACCAGCAGCTGCCAAGCGCGGATTGGGCAAGGGCCTGGGTGCCCTCATTCCCTCGACCCCCGAGGCCCAGGCCGCCCAGGTCAGCGATTCGACAGGCTCCGCGCCCGCTGTCGTTCCCGGTGCGGTCTATGCCGAACTGCCGATTGGCACCATCGAGCCGAATCCGCGCCAGCCCCGTAGCGTCTTCGACCCGGAAGCCCTCGCGGAACTGGTGCACTCCATTCGTGAGATCGGGCTCCTGCAGCCGGTGGTGGTTCGCGAAGTGGGCGATCATTACGAACTCATCGCCGGTGAGCGCCGACTCCGCGCATCCAAGGAAGCCGGGCTCACGCACATCCCGGCGATCATCCGCGCGACAGATGACGATGATCTCCTGCGCGACGCACTGCTCGAGAATCTGCACCGTTCGAACCTCAATGCACTTGAAGAGGCGGCCGCCTACTCGCAGTTGCTCGCAGACTTCGGCTGCACGCAAGAAGAGCTCGCGCAGCGCATCGGCCGCTCACGCCCACAGGTGTCGAACACCCTGCGACTACTTAAACTGCCGCCGGATGTGCAGCGTCGTGTTGCCGCAGGTGTTCTCAGTGCAGGGCACGCACGCGCACTTCTCTCACTCGAGGATGCCGACGCGATGAATGCACTCGCGCAGCGCATCGTGAATGAAGGGTTAAGCGTTCGCAACGTTGAGGAGATCATTCTTCTCGGGCAGGGAAAGTCCAAGAAGAAGAGCAATAGCAACAAGAAATCACGTTCTGACTCGCTGCAGGATCTCGTCGAAGATGTTCAAGAACGTCTCGGAGATGCTCTTGACACTCGAGTCACGGTTTCAGGTATGCCTCGCTCGAACTCGCGCGGAACGATCGTGATCGAAGCAGCTGATGCTGAGGATCTGCGCCGCATAGCCAACGCCATAGCCGGGCCGACGCCGCGTCTCTAGGCAGAAG
Organism: Candidatus Nanopelagicales bacterium; assembly: GCA_051006695.1. Classification (GTDB taxonomy): domain Bacteria; phylum Actinomycetota; class Actinomycetes; order S36-B12; family S36-B12; genus CAIKZY01. The sequence continues at coordinate 1,133 of JBPCSY010000210.1, read as the reverse complement.
CGTGATCAGTTAGAGCCACGAGCGAGTGCGCTGAGCACGAGATCACGTGTCAGCTCACCGAGACTCAGACCGGCCTCGGCAAGGGCCTGCGGGAACAATGACGTCTCCGTCATTCCCGGCGCAACGTTCACCTCGAGGAACCAGGGAGTCCCGGAACTGTCGACAATCAGGTCAGTACGTGACCAGTCGCGTAAGCCGAGACCGGAATGCGCCTCGAGCGCCAGGGCTGCGACAGCCTCCGCCACGTCGGAGGCGAGTCGGGCCGGCACGAAGAACTCCGTGGTGCCTGCCGTGTAGCGAGCGTTGTAGTCATAGATCCCTGCCGGCGGCACGATCTCCACTGCGGGCAGCGTGACGGGGCCATCGGGAGTGTCATAGACACACACCGAGATCTCGGTGCCCTCGACGAAACGCTCCATCAGGGCGACCTCGCTGTAAGCGAAGGCACCGACCATTGCGGACGGGAACTCGGAGGCAACGCGCACGACTGAGGCGCCCAGGGCAGAGCCACCCTTGGTGGGCTTCACGATCAACGGCAGACCAAGGCGTGAGATCACAGCATTGAGCACGGGCTGGGCCCCGAGCTCACGGAAGGTGGAATGGGGCAGGGCGACGGCAGCCGGCGTGTTCACGCCGAGAGCGGCCAGCAGGCTCTTGGCAATTGGCTTATCGAAGGCCAGACGGCAGGCATCGCTCGCAGAGCCCACGAACGCAATGCCCAACGACTCGAGCACATCGCGGAGCGAACCGTCCTCGCCGGCCGCTCCGTGCAGGAGCGGAATGACGCACGCCGGCGGATCAGCCCGAAACTCGTCGAGAAGTGCGGAATCGACATCAGCTTCGACGACATCGAACTCGGGAGCGGACGCCCGAAGTGCTTCGGCAACACGACGGCCCGAACGCAGTGACACATCACGCTCTGCAGACAGACCCCCGGCAAGTACGACAACGCGAGTGCTCACGTGTTTCCCTTCGAGTGATCAGAGGATGTTGGGAGCGGGGTTGACCGAGCCTTCGGAGTCGAGCAGCACGGCCCCGGTGCCGAAGGTCTGCGCGATCTCGAGCTCGGACTCGATCACGCCGGCGAGGCGACGCACACCCTCGCGAATGCGGTCGGGGTCGGGGTAGCAGTA
>JBPCSY010000209.1:0-3610 GCA_051006695.1 Candidatus Nanopelagicales bacterium | reverse complement strand
GCTTGGAGATGTAGTCGGTGCCGATGAGGCTCGTCGTGCGCAGGGTGCCGTCGATGTCCTCGACCGCGAACACGGCATCGGGAAGGATTGGCGAGATCTTTGACAGCAGCTCGGTCGGATCGAAGGTTGTCGCCTCGATTACTGACTCTGGATTGATGGTGGCGAGCACGGCGCCGTTCGAGCAAATCGCCCAGCCCTCCATGCCGGCAGCACGGGCAACACCCGTGGTGAGGCTCAGCGAACGACCCGTGCAGGGGATCACCGTGGCGCCGGCTGCCTGCACGCGCAGGATCGCATCACGTACCCGTTCGTGGACGACGTCACCGTGCTCGACGAGGGTGTCGTCGAAGTCGATCGCAATGAGCTCGGGCTCGAAATCGAGCGGAAAATCCTTCAGCACAGCGGCTACTAGCCCTTCGGAGTGAACGCTGACACGCCGCCGAGGAACGGACGGAGGGCCTGCGGGATGACAACAGAGCCGTCGGCCTGCTGGTGGTTCTCGAGAATGGCCACGATGATGCGCGGCATGGCCACGAGCGTGCCATTCAAGGTGGCGAGCGGCTGCGTCTTGTCACCGTCGCGCATGCGGATCTTCAGTCGGCGTGCCTGGAACTCCGTGGTGTTGGACGTGGACGTGACCTCGCGGTACGTGCCCTGGGTCGGGATCCATGCCTCGATGTCGAACTTGCGTGCCGCACTGCTGCCAAGATCGCCGGTGGCGACGTCGATTACGCGGTACGGAATTTCGAGGGCATCGATGAAGTCCTTCTCCCACTGCAACAGGCGCTGATGCTCGTTCTCGGCATCGGCGGGATCGCAGTAGACGAACATCTCGACCTTGTCGAACTGGTGCACGCGGATGATGCCGCGGGTGTCCTTGCCGTATGTGCCTGCCTCGCGACGGAAGCAGGACGACCAGCCCGCGTAGCGAATCGGAAGTTCCTTCGCGTCGATGATCTCGTCGGAGTGATACGCCGCGAGTGGCACCTCGGAGGTACCGACGAGGTAGAGGTCATCGGCCTCGACGCGATACACGTTCTCGGCCGCCTGGCCGAGGAAGCCCGTGCCGTCCATCGCGCTGGGCAGCACCAGGCTCGGCGTGATCATCGGAATGAAGCCGTTGGCCGCGGCTTGCGCCATCGCCATGTTCAGCAGGGCGAATTCGAGCTGCGCACCGACGCCGCGCAAATAGAAGAAGCGCGAACCGGAGACCTTTGCCCCGCGCACCGTGTCGATCGCGCCCAGCATCTCGCCGATCTCGAGGTGATCGCGGGGCTCGAAGCCGTCGGCCGTGAAGTCACGCGGGGTGCCGACATGCTCGAGGGTGACGAAATCCTCCTCACCGCCGACAGGGGAGTCGAGATTGACCAGGTTCGCCAGCTGCAGCCATAGGGCATCGGTGACCTCGGCCTGGTCATTCGCCGCCGCCTCAGCAGCCTTGGTGCGCTCGGCGAGATCAGAGGCCTTGGTCATCAAGGCATCGAGCTCGGCCTGGGCGGCAGCCTTCGCCGAGTCGTCTGACGCCTTCTTGAGAGCCCCCTGGAGCGGGCCGATCTCCTTGCCGATCAGCTTCTGCTGGTTGCGCAGCTCGTCGAACTGAGCCTGGGCCGTGCGCTTGGCCGAGTCGGCCTCGATGAGGCGGTCGACGATCGTGATGTCCTCGCCGCGACGGCGCTGGGACTCACGAATCCGATCGGGGTCGGTGCGCAGAATCTGGGGATCGATCACGGCCACAGCCTACGGGGCTCGACGAGGGCCCCGTGAGGGCGTGCTGAGGGGAACCAGCCCACCTGCGCCTCGCGGAGGATTCGGACTCACGAGGGTTCACCGCCAGGCATTTTGACCGTTCATCTCCGTATGCCACACTTTTCGCGCTTTGCCCGCACGCGGCGGGCTCGAGCGGAGAGGTATGCGAGTCGAGTGGACTACAACTGGCTGACCCCGAAGGCAATTGCAGAACCCGCCGGGGGCAAGGGATGGGGCTCCTTCGTCGTGGAGCGGATCAATGCAGGCGAGACTGTCGCCGGCTTCGGCGGCTGGATGATTCCCCGCGATGTGCTCTCCACCCTCTCAGCCGACCGTCAGGCCCGATCGATTCAGGTCGATGAGGACCTCTACCTCGTGTCATCCGATGTGCGCGAGCCCGGCGACATGCTCAATCACTCCTGCGACCCCAACTGCGGTCTTGCGGGATCCCAGATTCTCGTCGCCATGCGCGACATCGAGGTCGGCGAGGAACTCACCTTCGACTACGCGATGTGCGATGCCTCGGATTACGACGAGTTCACCTGCCTATGCGGCTCCGTTGCCTGCCGCGGCATCGTCACCGGCTCCGATTGGCGTGATCCGATCGTGCAGGCGAAGTACATGGGCTTCTTCTCGCCGTACCTGATGAAGCGCATCGCCTCACTGCCGACCGTCTAGCCGACTGTCTAGCCGATCGTCAGCCCTGACGTCACCGAGCTCGTGTAGTCAGTGGTCGCATTAGCTCCCGAGTACAGCGCATTGATGCCCGCCATGAGCACGAAGGTGTCGCCCCACACGTAGGAGCCCTCCTTCGCGATCTTGTTGACGTTCGAGGTCTGCTGCAGCATCACGCCGGGGTTCGAGGAATCCTTCGCCAGTACCGGCACGGTCGAGATGGCCTTGAGCATGGTGCGGGCGTAAGGCTCGTAGGCCACGGTGCGCAGCTGCTGCTGCTTGGCGAACTGGCCGAGCAGGATGAAACCGTTCGTCGCAATCGCCGACGCCGAGGAGTCGCGCGGTGAGCCGGGAGCAGCATCGAAATCCCACGCCGGCACGCACTGCGCATCGAGATGACTCATCCAGAAGTGGGCAGTGGTCTCGGCGGCATCGAGGAATGCCTGATTGCGCGTGAGCTGATACGCGCGAGCAAAGCCGAAGATCGCCCACGCCTGCCCGCGTGACCAGGTGCTGTTCACACCCATGCCCTGCCCCGCGACGGGGCCGATCAATGCGCCGGTTGTCGGATCGAAGGTCATGCGATGGAAGGTGGAGCCGTCATCACGAATGAAGGTGTTGATCAAGGTCATCAGGTGTTGCTCACCGCGCGAACGAAGTTCCTCGCCCTCCGCGCCTCCCAGGATCATGCCGGCCTCGATGAGCAGTGGCGCGTTCATGGCTGAGTCGATGATCAGCCCCCATTGGCCGTCATAGGTGCCCGACTGGATGGCCTTCACGTTCGGATTCCACCTCGTCGACAGTGAACGTGCTGCGTCGAGGAAGGCGGCGCGATAGGCGGAGCGCTTCTTCGTGCCGGGATCAAGGCGCATGCCGAGCTCCATGGGGATGCCAACCATGAACCCGAGGTCGTGCGTGCCCTCCCAGTCGGCCAGCGGCAGCAGGGCCTTCGTCCAGGTGCGCGCCTTCTTCAGCCACGCCTTGTCACCCGTGCGCTGGTACATCAGCCACATCGACGACGGAAAGAAGCCGGAGGTCCAGGCCTTCGGGCCGGTGCGCTCGTAGGACGACTGCTTCGTCAGCGCGCCGATCGGGTACTTACGCGGGTCATAGTCAGCCGCGGAACTGAGCGTGGGGTCGGCGAGGGCGAATACCGCCCCGCGGTCAGAGGCGGAGAACAGCCCGGGCG
>JBPCSY010000208.1:0-3777 GCA_051006695.1 Candidatus Nanopelagicales bacterium | reverse complement strand
GCACGACATCACCCGCACGCTCGCGCTCAGCTTCATCGGTAATGTTCGCAAGAGCTGCCTCGGCATCCTCGACAGGCACGCCCTTGTCGCGCAACTCGCGCCGAAGGACGGACCGGGCATTTCCGCGAATTGAATGGCGCGAGCGCACCCACATCTCGGCGAACTCGGCATCATTGACCAGGCCTACCTCGACGTAGCGGTCGAGAACTTCGGTGATGACGCTCATCTCGAATCCGCGTTCGAGCAGGCCATCACGCAACTGCGCATACGTTCGCGGCGCCGCGGTGAGTCGACGCAACACGATCGTGCGAGCGGCCTGAGCCGGGTCTGCCTCTGCCTGCAGATCAGCGAGTGAGCCCGGTGTGGGCTCACTCGCTGATCTGGTTCTCCGTGACATGGAGGCAATAGCCAGTAGAGACAGTTATGCGTCGACGGGCTTGAGCTCGATCGGTGCGTCGATATCGACGACCTCAGCAGCTTCGACGACCTTCGGGACTCCGATGCCCATGAGCTCCTTCAGGCGGCGCTCAATGTCAATCGCGAGATCGGGGTTGTCCTTGAGGAAAGTACGGGCGTTCTCCTTACCCTGGCCCAGCTGATCACCCTCGTAGGTGTACCAGGCGCCGGACTTCTTCACGATGCCGTTGTCGACACCGAGGTCGATGAGCGAACCCTCACGGGAGATGCCCTCGCCGTAGAGGATGTCGAACTCGGCCTGCTTGAACGGCGGTGCGACCTTGTTCTTGACGACCTTGACGCGGGTGCGGTTGCCCACGGCCTCGGTGCCGCCCTTGAGGGTCTCGATACGGCGGACGTCGAGTCGCACGGAGGCGTAGAACTTCAGCGCCTTGCCACCGGTCGTGGTCTCGGGCGAGCCGAACATCACGCCGATCTTGTCGCGCAGCTGGTTGATAAAGATCGCGGTGGTGTTGGTGTTGCTCAGCGCACCTGCCATCTTGCGCAGTGCCTGGCTCATGAGGCGAGCCTGCAGGCCCATGTGACTATCGCCCATCTCACCCTCGATTTCGGCGCGCGGCACGAGCGCAGCAACCGAGTCGATGACGATGAGATCGATGGCGCCGGACCGGACCAGGGTGTCGGCAATCTCGAGAGCCTGCTCACCCGTATCGGGCTGGGCGACATAGAGGTTGTCGAGATCGACACCGAGCTTGGAGGCGTAATCGGGGTCGAGGGCGTGTTCGGCGTCGATGAACGCGGCCAGGCCGCCCTGTGCCTGGACGTTGGCAATGGCGTGGAGTGCGACTGTGGTCTTGCCCGAGGACTCGGGGCCGTAGACCTCGACGATGCGACCACGCGGGTAGCCGCCGATGCCGAGGGCGATATCAAGGGCGATGGAGCCGGTCGGGATGACCTCGACAGGCGCACGGCCGTCTTCGCCGAGGCGCATGACTGAGCCCTTGCCGAAGGCGCGCTCGATCTGGGCGAGTGCGGTCTCGAGGGCCTTCTCGCGGTCGTTGGCGGTGCTTGCCATGGTGGCTCCTGTTCGTCGTGATGTCGCGGTTGACGTCGTGTCATCGGAACCTAGGCGGACCCTCTGACACTGGCGGCCTGGTGATTCCCGACTGGGGATCACCGGTCACCCGGCGTCACAACCAGGAGGCTATATCGAACAGGCGTTCGAATGGAAGCGACACGCCGTTTTCCGCGTGTCGGGGCCAATCCACGAGGGGATTCCCTCAGCCGGAGTGAGGGCCGTGATCGAGTCGCTCCCCCACGGCCGCCCGAACCGCGGCATCATCGCGAGGCAGGCCCACGGCCGCATACGCGTCAATCAGGCGCTGCGGATCGTCATTCCAGGCCCCGTATTCCAGGACCGCTGCCCGGCCCGGACCGAGTAGCCGATTGAGATCAGCGGCAGCCTGGATCAGCCACTCATTGGTCGTGGCGATCACGGATTCAGCAGACTCATTGCCCGGCCACCACCCGCTGCGAGCCGCCTCGGCGGCGTCACGAATGTTGAAGAGGTAGACGATGCCCGGCAGCAGTTTGTTCAGGAAGAGCAGGTAATCGAGCAGCAGGTCGTAGTCCGGGAAATGCCCCGGCTCATAACGCACCTCCTTGAAGCCGACGACCTCCGTGTCCTTGGCCGGGCGCAGGACGGTCTCGAGCACATGACGACGCAAATCGCCGACAACATCAGTCGGGCTCAGTTTCGCCGAGCCGTACCAGGGGTGATTCGGCTTGCCCGAGCCATGCCGATCAGCGGTCTCGGCAATGGACTGCACGTAATCGTGCAGGCCGCGGAAGGCGTTGTAGTTCTCGCCGCGCACCATGACCCCGGGAAGTGCGTTGAGCGTGGCCTGGATGGCGGTGCTCCCGGTGCGCCCATAGGTGACCACGGTGAGATACCGCAGGGGCTTACGTCGCATCCCGCGAGCGTAGTGGCGTGCACCCAGGTTGTTGCTGCCCCGAAACGCGTCCGCTCCTCTAAATCCCTCGAAAAGGGCACTGTCCTAAGTACTCTCTGGCAATTAACGCACCAGAAGGTGCTCCCGCTTCCGAAAGGTCATCAGTGAGCCACTCCTTCCGCGCAGGGCTGTTCGCCACCTGCCTAGTCGCGGCAACCGCCCTCTCCACTCAGCCGGCATGGGCCACCACGACGAGTTTCACCTCGCCAGGTTCGTCATCTTTCGTCGTGCCCAGCGGGGTGACCAGCTTGTGCATCGTCGCCACCGGCGCCGGTGGTGGTGGCGGTGGTAGCGCGACTCCCGGATCTCTCGGCGGACACGGAGCGCAGGTAACGGCCTCCATCACCGTGACACCCGGCGACACGCTCACCATCAATGTGGGCTCAGGTGGCGGCGCCGGCACCAACAACTACGGCGGCGGTGCGGGCGGTGGCGGCGGCGGACTCACGAGCATCTACAACGGTGCCACGGCGCAAGTCATCGCCGGTGGCGGTGGCGGCGGTGGCGGTTGGGCCAACAGTGCGGGCGGAAATGGTGCTGCGGCCAACACGGCAGCCGGTGGAGACGGCCAGATTCTTCCCGGCTATCCGAACTCGGCAGGCAAGGGCGGATCAGGCGGGGTCGGAGGTGCGGGTGGAACCGGCGGAACTGCCTCGCCGCAAAGCAGTGGCAATCCGGGTGGGGCGGTCAATGGCGGAACCGGCCAGAATGCCGGTTTCGGCTCAGGCTCGACGGGTGGTAGCGGCAGCACGGGCGGATCGAGCCAAGGCGGAACCGGCTCACCCGGCGGCGGCGCCGGCTACGGAGGTGGCGGTGGTGGTGCCTGGCTCGGCGGAGTGAACTCCGGAGGCGGCGCCGGAGGCAGCTACTCAGTGGGGACGTCGACCTACGCTCCCGGAACGAACGGCGGACTGTCCCATGCGGCCGGTGGCAGCGGAAGCGTCGTCATCGACACCTCGTGCAGTGGCAGCGGTGGCGGCGTCAACGCATCCGAACCGACCCCGGCCAGGGAGACACTCGCGCTTGCCGTCGCTGCGAGCAATGCCACCTGCACCGGTGGCGACCCCGTGGGCTACTCGGGTGAATGGCTGACTCTTCCCTCTGCAGATCAGTGCACCCAGTCCGGGACCAACGCCAAGTCCAGCGCTCGACTGCTCGGTTGGTCAACCTACGCAGCATTCCCCGTGACCCGCGCACAGGCTCAGGTGGATAAGAAGTGGGGAGTCATCGACGAATTCATTGACGGCATGCGCATGATCTTCATTCCTGCAGGCATGGCGACCTTCGTCTCAGGCAGCAACAGCCTGTATCCGATCTGGAGCAATTAGCGACGATCTCCGTGTGCCCC
>JBPCSY010000207.1:0-2706 GCA_051006695.1 Candidatus Nanopelagicales bacterium | reverse complement strand
GGCTCGCGATTACGGCGAGGACTTCCTCAAGGTGGTCGGCAAGAAGGCCAAGGAAGAGCTCGGGCCGATCATCAAGGCATACGAGGCCAAGATTGCCGACCTCGAGCGCCGTCTCACCGGCGTGAACAGTGTTGTCCAGCAGGATACCCAGCAGAAACTTCTGGATACGCTGGACGAAAAGCTCCCGCAGTGGCGGGAACTTAACACCAACGAAGAATTTCTTGACTGGTTGCGGTTGCCAGATCCTTTTTCTGGTGCTATTCGTCATGAAATGCTGAAGTCAGCATACGCGCAAGGCAACGCCTCCCGCGTTCTGAACTTCTTCAACGGCTTCCTCGCTGAAGAGGCTGCCACGTCCCCCGCAAGGGCGGAGCCGGAAGTGGGAACCGCAAGGGTTCCGAAAGTCCCGCTCCAAAACCTGGCGGCACCGGGCAGAGCCAAGACTGCGGCAAGCGCGAGCGCTCCCGCTGAGAAGCCCATCTTCACACGCGCACAGATCGCCGCCTTCTACGCGGACGTTGCTGCCGGTCGTTACCGGGGCAAGGACGCTGACAAGGCGAAGTTCGAAGGCCAGATCTTCGACGCACAGCGTGAAGGGCGCATCCGTTGACAACCAATTTTTGAGGAATCCAACAGATGGCTATTCCGAGTGGCGGTTTTCCCGTAGCCGGTTCCGGCACGACCCCGCCGATCTATCCCTCCGGTGGCACCGGCAACGCGTTCCAGACCAACGGTTTCATTCCTGAAATCTGGTCGGGCAAGCTCGTCGAGAAGTTCTACGCCTCGACCGTGCTCTCCGCGATCTCCAACACCGATTACGAAGGCGAAATTCGTAATCAGGGCGACCGCGTGAAGATCCGCACGAAGCCGACCATCACGATTCGTGACTACCGCGCTGACGGCACGCTCACCCTCGAGCGTCCCGAGGGTTCGAACATCGAGCTCTACATCGGCAACGGCAAGTACTTCAACACGATCCTCGACGACGTCATGGACATTCAGAGCGATCTGAACGCCCTGTCGATCTGGTCCGACGACGCTGCCCAGCAGCTCAAGATCCAGGTCGATACCGACGTTCTCGGCGGCATCAAGGGCGGCATGAACTCCGCTAACAAGGGTACTTCGGCTGGCAAGATCACCGGCTCGATCAACCTGGGTGCGACGACCACGCCGCTCGCCACCGTTGCTCGTTCGCCCTCGACTGGCCAGGTCGAAATCCTCGACGTGCTCCTGCGCCTCGGCCAGGTGCTCGACGAGCAGAACATCCCGGAGGATGGCCGTTGGGTCGTCATGCCGGTGTGGGCTGTCGCCCTGCTGAAGTTCTCGGACCTCCGTCAGGCTTACCTGACCGGTGACTCGATCTCCCCGCTGCGCAATGGCCGCATCGGCATGATCGACCGCTTCACCGTCTACTCGTCCAACCTCCTGCCCTCCGGCACCGCCGGTGGTCTGGCTTCGGGCGAGTTCGTGGTCTACGCCGGTCACGCCCACGGCCTGACCTTCGCGGCGCAGATCTCGAAGGTCGAGACCCTGCGTTCCGAGCTCACCTTCGGCACGATCCTCCGTGGCCTCCAGGTCTACGGCTACCAGATCGTCGATGGTACCGCGCTCGCCCAGGCGGTCGTCACCAAGGCTTAATGCCTGAAACTGGGGGAGGGACATCCCTCCCCCGGTCCTAATTACTTTCCGAGGTAACGATGGCTCTCGATACAGTTCAGGACTATGTCGACCGTGCTCGGACGCTGCTCCTGGATACTTACGAGGGCGGCTACCGTTACCCGACCGAGGACCTCGTCGAAGCATTGAACATGGGGATTCTGGAAGCCCGCAGGCTCCGCCCCGATCTGCTTCAAGGTTATTTCCGCACCTCGCTGCCCGATTTCAGCACCAGCGACATGAGCGCAACCGTGCCGATCGACCCGCAGTATCGGGTGGCGTTCGTCTACTACATCTGCGGCCAGGCCCAGCTTCGCGACGACGAGAACGTGCAGGACTCCCGCGCGGTGACGTTCCTGAACAAGTTCACCTCGCAGATGCTGACGATCACGTCGTGAGGCACTGATGGCAAATGCAGACGTAAACCGGTTGATGGACAACGCCAGGATCAAGCTCCCTGGCGCGCTCGACAACGTCCTGAAGCTGGAATTTTTCGCGCTGATGAACGAGTTCTTCCAGAACACAAGCTGTTGGCTGGAAAATATCCAGTTCGCCGTGCAGCCCACCACCTTGACGCACCTCCAAGACCCGGATGCGTTCACCTACGACATCGTGCCCGATGGCGGCGCGATCGTCAGGCTCATGTTCCTCCAGAACTCGCAGGGCTTTCAGCAGCAGGCCAGCATGGGCACGCCCGGCGAGCTTGTCCTGAAGTACTCTCCGAACGTCGCGGATACTTATACCGCGACTGTGGCCAAGACGGTGACGGACCCGACCACCCGCGAGGGTTACCCCGAGTTCCCCGACTGGGTGCTCAACAAGTACGGCAACGAAATCCTCGATGGGCTGCTTGGCCGCATGATGAGCCAGGTCGCCAAGCCCTATTCCTCGCCCCAGTTGGCGGGCTACCACACCAAGAAATTCCAGGCCGGTGTTCAGCGAGCATATGTTGAAACGCTGCACGGAAACGTATATCGTGCCCAGAATTGGAGCTTTCCGCAGACTTTTGCCCGGCGACGTCGGTATAATGGTTTCTGAGTTGCTTCGGAG
>JBPCSY010000206.1:0-2631 GCA_051006695.1 Candidatus Nanopelagicales bacterium | reverse complement strand
CGCCCCTCCCATGCGGTACGCCTGCTCTCCCTGGGCACGATGATGTTCCCGGAGGCACTGGTCGGCGCGGTCATCTACTTCGCGTCCGTTCCCCTGTATTCCGCCTTCGACACGGTGCGCCCCTTCGGGCCGAGTGTCCTCGATGATCAACGACTGTCCGGTGCGCTGATGTGGGCCCTCGTCATGGTCGTCGACTCGGGCTGGATGATGCTCGCGGCCGCTGAGTGGTTCACCAGCGAGGAAAAGAAGACCGCAGGCCTGGACCGGCAGATCGCCAGGGAGCTCGCTGACGAGGCGCGCACATGAGGGCTCCACGTCATCTCCTCGTGATCTCTGTCGCCACGCTGGCACTCATCGCCGGCTGCGGTCGCGATCCGGTTGCCCTGCGTGGCTCCGATGAGGTGGGCGTCACGATCCTGCAGCCGGCCGATCGCGTCGAACTCGAGCCGATCACCGGCGAGGCACTCGATGGCGACCCGCTCTCACTGATCGACTACCGCGGAAAGGTCGTGGTCCTGAACGCCTGGGCCTCCTGGTGCGAGCCGTGCAAGCAGGAGACCCCTGCGCTGGTGAGATCGGCCGCACGATTTAACCCCGATGATGTGGCATTCATCGGGCTTGACGCTTTCGACTCGAAAGATGCGGCAGCAGATTTCGTGAAGCAGTACTCGATGTCGTACCCGAGCCTGTTCGATCCCGAGGGATCGGTCCTGGGCTCACTCCCCGGAATTCCACCGAAGGCGGTGCCGAGCACGCTGATCCTCGACCGCGACGGTCGCATAGCGGTCAGGATCATCGGCCCGGTGCCGACCGGGCTCGATGCACTCATCGCGAGTGTCGTCGATCCGGCGCCGGCCCCGTCGTCCTGATCGAAGCGCTCGCGGAACTTCAGTGTGCGAGTTGTTTGGTTAGATGATCGAGTGCCTCGCGATGACTTCAGCTTCCGGATCGATGCCAAGCTGGAATCCTCGGGCGGCCCGTCGCTCGGCCGTGCAGGCACGATCACGACTCCGCATGGCGTGATCCGGACTCCGGCGTTCACGCCGGTGGGAACGAAGGCCACGGTCAAGGCCGTGCTTCCCGAGACCATGCGCGAGATCGGTGCGCAGGTCATCCTCGCGAACGCGTATCACCTCTACCTGCAACCCGGCCCGGAGATCGTCGATCAGGCGGGCGGGGTCTCGGCGTTCATGAACTGGAATGGCCCGACGATCACCGACAGCGGCGGCTTCCAGGTGATGAGCCTCGGCGTGGGCTTCAAGAAAGTGCTCGCGATGGACACCACGGGCATGCAGTCCGATGATGTCATCGCCAAGGGCAAGGACCGACTTGCCACGGTGGACGATGACGGTGTGACCTTCAAGTCGCATCTCGACGGCAGCAAGCATCGCTTCACTCCCGAGATCTCGATGCAGGTGCAGCATCAGCTTGGCGCCGACATCATCATGGCTTTCGACGAATGCACCACGCTGATGAACACGCGCGGCTACCAGGAGCAGTCACTCGATCGCACCTATGCCTGGGCGGTGCGCTGCATTGCCGAGCATGAGCGGCTGACGCGCGAGAGAGTGACCAAGCCGTACCAGGCACTCTTCGGTGTTATTCAGGGAGCGCAGTACGAGGACCTCCGCCGCAAGGCTGCCCGCGATCTCGGTGCACTCGAGTTCGATGGCTACGGCATCGGCGGAGCGCTCGACAAGCACGAGCTCGGCACGATCGTCGGCTGGGTCAGCGAGGAACTCCCTGAGGATCGTCCGCGCCATCTGCTCGGTATCGGCGAACCGGAGGACATCTTCGTCGGTGTCGAGAAGGGCGCTGACACTTTTGACTGCGTTGCGGCATCGCGCATTGCCCGCAACGGCACGGTGTACCACCCCGATGGTCGCTTCCACATCTCGAATGCCGTCTACAAGGCCGACTTCAATCCGATCCAGGACGGTTGCGACTGCTACACCTGCCTCAACCACACTCGCGCGTACGTGCATCACCTGCACAAGTCGAAGGAGATGCTCGCCTCGACTCTTGCGACGATTCACAACGAGCGATACATCCTGCGCATGGTCGATGCGATGCGCGAGGCGATCATCAACGGAGACTTCTTCGCGATGAAGTACGAGATCCTGGGTCGCCTGGGCGGCCGGAAGTAGCGCTTACTTCGCGGTTGCGAGGTGGTACGACGGCTCACGACGCTTGATCGCGCGAATGGTCGGGTACGTGATCGGGAGCAGAACGACTTCGAGCACGGTCTTGTACACGTACCCGACGACGACGTAGTTCACGAACTCGGCACCGGTGATCACTCCGTAGAACGCGATGGTGCAGAACACCAGGGTGTCGGCGAACTCGCCGACCACGGTGGAGCCGATTAGCCGCACCCAGAGGTACTTCTCCCGAGTGCGCTCCTTGATCTTGACTAGTACATAGGCATTGAGCAGCTGGCCGACGAGATACCCGCAGATACTCGCCAGCACGATGCGCGGCACGAATCCGAGCACGGCCTCGAAGGCATCCTGATTCTCGTAGCCGTCGGCAGCGGGGGAGATCTGCACCAGGTAGAAGGTCACGGCTGCGAGGACCGCCATCACGAAACCCATGAAAACGGCTCGACGTGCGGCCTTGAATCCGTACACC
>JBPCSY010000205.1:0-6075 GCA_051006695.1 Candidatus Nanopelagicales bacterium | reverse complement strand
CTGGTGGAGGGGCGACACCTGGCCTCCACGGGATATGGAAATGCGTCGCCTCTATCTCGCCGATCTTGAAGGCGCACCTGGCCCGAATGCCGGAGGAGTGCTCTCGGGTGTGAAACCTTTGGAGGAGGAACGCGTCGAATGGGTGCATGATCCGCAGGCACTCGTGCCATCTCTGGACGAGGTTCCCTTCCGGGATCTCGTCGGCACACTGCCTGATGAAGTCGAAGTCGAATCTCGGCCAGATGTGCTGTCGTTCACTGCGGTTGCAATTCAAGATTCACTCGATCTGTTAGGTCCCGTGAGAATTTGCCTTCAGGTGCACGCTGATGTGCGCGAACTACAGGTGGTGTGCAAGCTCATCGATGTCTACCCGAGCGGGAGAGCCCGACGGATCGCTGACGGTGCTTGCACTATTGCTACACCTGCACCTGCTGAACCTGTGGAATTTGAGCTTGCTGATATCGCCTACCGGCTCAGGCCAGGCCATCGCCTGCGACTGGAAGTTGCGGCCAGTTGCTTCCCTCGCTACTTTCCGGTGATTGACTCGGATGGTGATAGTTGGATGGCTCTGACGGGTCCGAAAGTTCTCTACACCCTCTCCACGGACGACATTCAAGATTCGTATATTGAAATTCCGGTGGTATCCGGGCTCAGCCTCACAACAAGCTAAGTGAAAGCGAGACTCTAATGCGCATGGAAGGCAAGGTTGTCATCGTTACCGGCGCCTATCGCGGCATCGGTCATGCCGTTTCTGAACGACTTGCAGGAGAGGGTGCCCGTGTCATTGCGGTTGACGTGATTGAGGGTGCGACCTTCGACTCTCCTCTCGTGGAGTTTGAATTGATGAATGTGGCTGACCTCTCACAGTGGGAGTCGCTGGTTGCGCGGGTGAACCGTGATTATGGTCGCCTCGATGGACTGGTAAACGTCGCCGGGGTGATGGGCCACCACGGCGGGCCGGAAGACTTCGATATCGAGGACTACGAAAAGGTCATCGCGATCAATCAGACCGGGCCCCTTTACGGGATGCGCGTGGCCATTCCGCTGATGCGCGCCTCAGGCGGAGGCAGCATTGTGAATTTCTCCTCCGTGATGAGCACCATCGGAACATGGGGTTGGGCGGCTTATCACGCGAGCAAGGGCGCGATCGCGGGCATGACAATGAATGCCGCAGTGCATCACGGACCAGATTCGATCCGGGTGAACTCAATCCATCCTGGGCTAGTGAATACCTTCATGACGTCAGGTGATGACGACTTCGTCGCCGCCGCTGTGGCCGAGACTCCACTCGGCCGAATAGCTGAGCCCAGCGAGATTGCTAATGCAGTGCTCTTCCTGGTCAGCGATGAGTCGAGCTTTGTCACCGGGGTGCAGTTCCCGGTCGACGGGGGATTTCGAGCCCGCTAATGCTTGACAACATATCCAATTTTCTGGACGATTAGATCATGTCCGAACTTCAGAATGTCATCGGCGGAGTTGCCGTCGCGCCTGCATCAGGTACCTGGGTTGAGCGTGGACTTACCCCTGATGGCACAGCCGAGCTGGCAGCGGTTCCGGAGAGTGACGAACGCGACGTTCGTGCGGCTGTGGAGACTGCCCGAGAAGCGCAGTCAGCCTGGGCAGCACTGTCAGCATTTGAGCGTGCCGATTTCTTGCGTGCCATCGCTAGGCAGCTCCGGGAGGATGCCGGTTCCCTGGCGAGCATCATGTGCGCCGAGCTCGGGAAGCCTATCGGCGAGGCTCACGGAGAGTTGGAGAATGCGGCCCGAGTGCTTGAGTACTACGCAGGGCTTGCACATGAGATGGGAGGTGCTCACCTTCCCTCGCGTCAAGCCGATGTGCACATGTTCACACGTCGGGAGCCACGCGGCACGATCGCCATCATCACCCCGTGGAATTTCCCCGTCAACTTAGCGGTCGTGAAACTCGCTCCTGCACTCCTGGCGGGTAACGCCGCGGTGTGGAAGCCCGCATCTCAGGCGGCACAGTCCTCCTACGCCTTCGCCCTGTCGATGATTAAGTCCGGACTTCCCGCGGGCGTCGTGAACATGGTCCTCGGTGGCGGTGCCGAAGTGGGCACTCCGCTCACGGATTCCGATATCGACGGAGTGAGCTTTACGGGTTCGTGTACGGTCGGCCAGCAGATCGAGAGCCGCTGCTCGGCGCGTGGAGTCCGCACCATTACCGAGCTTGGGGGAAAGAACGTTGCGGTGGTCTGCGCAGATGCCGACCTCGACGCCGCCGTAGAGGCCATCGTGAATGGAGCCTTCCGATTCGCTGGTCAGAAATGCACGGCCACGAGTCGAGTGGTCGTCCTGGAATCCGTGCAGGCAGAGTTCATCGCCCTTCTGATGAAACGAATGCATGGACTCACCGTGGGTTATCCAGCGGATCCGACGACGTTTATGGGCCCCCTGATCTCTCAAGATGCAGTCGCCGAAGCGCTGTCATCCATCGAGGAGGCAGTGGCGGTCGGTGCTGAACTTCTCGCAGGCGGCAGGCGTCCTGACGCCCTTGACTCAACGCAAGGAGCTTTCCTTGAGCCCACGGTTCTCGCCGGGGTCACGGCGGGAATGCGCATCGCAACGGAGGAATTATTTGCGCCGGTCTTGGTCATCATCACGGCACGCGACGCCGAGGAGGCCATTGCGCTCGCTGATCGCACAGACTTCGGACTCACGGCAGCCATTTTCACCAATGATCTCGGGACAGCTTTCGCATTTGTCGATCAGGCTGATGTGGGTGCGGTTCAGGTGAATCTGCCTACTGCCGGACTCGAGTATCAGGCGCCCGTCGGTGGTCGGCGCGGTTCTGGTTCAGGTGGCGTCGAGCAGGGTATCGCTGCGCTCGATTTCTACACTCGAACCAAGAGCGTCTCGATGCGGTATCGCACGATTTCGTGAGCTACCAGCGATCCTCTGACTGAACGCTGAGCTTGATGGCCTTCCGGCGTTTGTCCGGATTCTCGAATCGGTGCGCGGACTCTCCGTTGAAATAGTGGCTTTCACGTTCCTTCAGGAGGATGGACTCTTCACCCGAGTCCCCACTGATGACCAGTCGAATGCGACCTTCCACAACAAAGACGAATTCATCGCCCGCGTGCTGGAAGGTCTCAGTGACGGCGCCGGGTTTGTAGATCGTCATGACTGGCAGGAGCGCAGAGCCAGCATCGGGTGGGCGCAGCATCACGAGTTCGCTGCCTTCGGCAGGTGAGAGAAAATGATCGGAGTCGGAGCTTGCCCCGTCTGTATCCTCGCTTGCGCCTCGGAGGAAGGCAGAGGGTTTCACACCGTAGAACTCGCAGATGCGCATGAAGCGATTCACGCTCAGGTCTGATCTGCCGACTTCTACCAAGGAAAGAAATGATTTCGAAACACCTGTCTGATCCGCCACTTCATGTAAGGCAAGGCCAGATGCCTCTCGGAGATCGCGGAGGCGGCGCCCGAGGTCGGGCTGCATGCCGAGCAGAGTGCCAGACTCAGCTTCTGGCTTTCCAGTCTTCTTCTTCTGCGCCTTGGCCACGCTCGGAGTTTATCTGCTGAGCCGCAACAGAGCACAGGACCGCGCCCGCTGGTAACTCGAAGTATCTGATTCTGGACAAAGTCGAAGGGGCTGGCACGCCAGCCAACACTGCATGGGGCTACACGGGTCGAGGAGAGAATCCAGCAGCATAGAGGCGAATGAGATTGCCGCCCATGAGCTTGTTCCTTTCGGCCTCGTCGAAGCCGACAGCCGCAAGGCTGTCAGCCAGTCCGGGGAAATCCTCCGGGGTCCGAAAGAACTGAGGCCAGGGCAGCCAGCCCGGCTTATCGGGTGAGCCTGCGCCGTAGTTCATTTCATGTGTCCAGTGGCCCATACGGATGTGGTGCAGATCTTCATCTGTCCACTTGTGGCTCGAATCGGTTCCGATACCCACGTGATCAATACCCATGACGGTGACGGCATGTGCGACTCCCTCGGCCCATTGCCGTCCACTCACTTCGTCACCACCGGTCAGGTGGGGATACGGAGCGCAACCGAGCAGGCCTCCGTGCGCGCTCAGCTCTCGAAGCAAGTCGTCAGACAGGTTCCGTGCATGGGGCCACACCGCGTCGGGATTTCCATGCGACACCATGACGGGTCGCTCTGAGTGCTGGATGGCATCTAAGGTCGTGAGCTTTCCGACGTGAGAGAGGTCCACGATCATTCCGACCCTGTTCATCTCTTTGACCACGTGCTTTCCGAATCGCGTGAGTCCCGCATCTATCGGCTCGTAACAGCTCGAACCGATGTGATTTGCGATGTTGTAGGTCAGCTGACCGATCCGCACGCCCATGTCATGGAAGAGTTCGACGGTGCTGAGGTCGTCCTCAAACGGGGAGCCATTCTGGAAGCCGAGCACTACTGCAGTGCGGCCGGAAGCAGCCACCTGCATGATTTCCTCTGCTGTTCGCGCGGGTGCGATCAGGTCAGAGTGCTCGCGAAACCTGCGATTCCAACGACCGATCGTTCGCATGGTGTCTCGGGTGCCCTCCCAGATCGCCACCGTTACGTGCACGCAGGCAATGTTGCCGGTGCGCCATTGGAGCAAAAGCTCGCGATCCCAGTTCGAATACTGCAGTGCGTCGACGTATCCATAGCGAGTGATGTCGAGATCCGCGGAAGTCGCAGACGGGGCAAGTGAGTTTCCGTGCATGGTCTGTCTCCTGGGCTGGCGGCGCCGAAGTTAGCGGTGTGTTGTGGTTGTCCAGTATCTTGACCCATCATCCAGAATATAGGAATTTTAGTCAAGTACTCGAGTCAGATTCGTTGACAGGCTGTCCAGTATCTTGGATACTCGCCACATTGAGCAGCAAATCCAACTGTCGCAAAGAGGAAGTGCTATGGGTTCATCGGGAGCAATGAAGGCGGAAATTCTCAAGGGTCCTTTCGATCCCGGGGGACAACCCGACTCGAGGACGGGGCAGCCGCTGGAGCTCTCCATGTTCGCCTGGAACGTTCGTTCCGGGCTGACCGCTTCCAAGGCCGTACTCAGCGATCCCGATCGCCTTCAGGACTACTGGGTGTGGTCGCGTTCGTCTCATCTAATCAAGGAGGCAGAGCGCATTGGACTCGATAGTCAGGTGCAGTACGGAATGTGGACGGGTTACGGCGGGCCGAGTCAGTTGAATAACGCCGGCTACGACTTTGCCTCTGCTGCCGCCGCGTCGGCTGCAATCACCGATCGGCTTGGGCTATTTTCGACCTGTCACGTGGGGTACAAGTTTCACCCGATGCATGTCGCTAAGATTGGTGCCTCCATTGACTCGATCTCGGGTGGCCGTTGGGGCCTGAATATCGTCGCCGGACAGAACCCCAGGGACTTCGCGCAGTTCGGTATTAAGGAGCCGCCGCCGAGTGCGGTTCGTTACGCAATTTGCGATGAGTTTGTCACCTTAATGAAGTACTTATGGACCTCAGATCGCCCTGTCGATTTCGAAGGTGAGTACTACCAGGCGTTTGGCGCATTCGTGAAGCCGCAGCCGGTGCGCAAGCCGCGCCCGGTCCTCATGAATGCGGGGCAGTCGGGTGCCGGCTTCGACTTCGCATGCAGGCAGGCGGACTGGGTATTCGTGGCGCCGATGGCCGGTACGCCTGAGTCATACGGTGAGCTGGCGAAAGAGGCGCACCAGCGCGCCGCCGCACACGGCAGAAGCGTGCGTGTGGCGGCAATGTGTTATGCCGTAATTGAGGAGACCGACGCAGCGGCAGAGGCGAAGGTGAAGTGGCTCGAGGACGAAGTAGATGATGAAGCAGTGCGTGAATTCATCCGCAGCGCCAGCGGAACCTCGAATGCTCTCGACACAGATGACGATGACCCGTACATGGGAGTCGGGCGCGACATGTTCATGAAGATCGGCCTCGGCATGACCGGCTATCAACTCTTAGGTGGATACGACACCGTCGCCTAAAAGCTCAAGGCCCTCCATGACGTCGGTGTTGAGCACGCGGTCATCTGCTTCCTTGATCCACTCGATGGTCTCGAGAAAATGGAGAAACACATTCTGCCGCGACTGCGCGGTCTGGGCTTGCGAAAGTAATTCCCTTGTCTATGAG
>JBPCSY010000204.1:0-2938 GCA_051006695.1 Candidatus Nanopelagicales bacterium | reverse complement strand
CACTCGACCACGGTGCGATCGCTGCTCACCCACTCGGCCGACCAGCCGCTCGGGATTGCGTCGATCGCGAAGCCCGGTGTTGTCTTCACGATCACGCGCTGCCCGCGATCAGCGAGTGCGATGACGAAGGAGAGCGGGGGAGACCAGCGCTCGGGATCTCGCTCCGACTGCGCCCGCGAGCCATCGGCGGTGCGACGCCCCGTGCGGCGAGCGGGGTCTATGAACAGTGCGGTGCTCGAGGTCATCGCAGCCAGCAGTGGATCGAGCGAAGCCGGGTCGGTGCAGTCGCCGACGATCACAGTGGCCTCGGGCAGGTTCGCGGTGAGCAGGGCGGCAATCTCGGGGGAGCGCTCGATGCAGGTCACCGTGAGCCCAGCGCGGATGAAGGCCGCCGAGTCGAAGCCCAGGCCGGCGGTCAGGTCGATCACGTGGGTGAAGCCGGTCTCGACGAGCAGCCGGGCCCGGCGATCGGCGACCTCAGGTCTGGTCGCTTGCTCGAGGCCCTCTCGGGTGAGAAGGGGTGAGCCGGTGATCCCGTAACGGTCAGCGGCCAGCGCTCGAAGTTCCGCCTGGCCCAGCGCAGCGGCGACCTGGGCGGCATCGAGTTCGGGCAGCTCGCGCCGAAGTCTGGAGCTTGTCGCCAGCGAGTCGGCGCTGGCCTGCCAGTGGGCCTGGGCCGCGGCCACGGCTGCCGCCCCCGCGGGGGAGGTCAGCCAGGAGGCAGTGTCGAGGTCCACTCGGGCATCGTCCCACCCGACACCGGCTGGCACTCAACTTGACGGAGTGCTAATCGGCCCGTAGATTTGACCTAGCACTCCCCACCTGGGACTGCTAACAGACCTCGCCCATCACGGGCACCGCCAGATCCGAAAGGACGACATCGTGTCGGTCAACATCAAGCCCCTCGAGGACCGCATCCTGGTCCAGACCCTCGAAGCCGAGCAGACCACCGCTTCCGGCCTGGTCATCCCCGATACCGCCAAGGAGAAGCCCCAGGAGGGCACCGTCATCGCCACCGGCCCCGGCCGTTTCGATGATGATGGCGACAAGCGCATCCCGCTCGACGTCAAGGTCGGCGACATCGTCATCTACAGCAAGTACGGCGGAACCGAGGTCAAGTACAACGGCCAGGAGTACCTGCTCCTGTCGGCCCGCGACATCCTCGCCGTCGTCGAGAAGTAAGAACCTTCGGTTCATCTCGTTTTCGAATGGCCCGTTGTGGATTCGCGCATCGCGCCTCCACGCGGGCCATTCACATGATCGTCCGCTGACTCAGCAACGCATGACTTGGGAGACATAGCAATGGCAAAGATCCTCGAATTCGACGAAGACGCACGTCACAGCCTGCAGCGCGGTGTCGACGCCCTCGCCGACGCCGTCAAGGTGACCCTCGGCCCCAAGGGCCGCAACGTGGTCATCGACAAGAAGTGGGGCGCGCCCACGATCACCAATGATGGCGTGACCATCGCCAAGGAGATCGAGCTCGAGAACCCCTACGAGAACCTCGGCGCCCAGCTGGCCAAGGAAGTCGCCACCAAGACCAATGACGTCGCAGGTGACGGAACCACCACCGCCACGGTTCTCGCTCAGGCGATGGTGCACGAGGGTCTGCGCCAGGTCACGGCCGGCGCTTCGCCCATCGGCATCAAGCGCGGCATCGACAAGGCCGTCATCGCCGTCACCGACAAGCTTCACGACATGGCACGCCCCGTCGCCGGCAAGGACGAGATCGCGCAGGTTGCGACCATCTCCTCGCAAGATGCCGAGATCGGCGGCCTGATCGCTGACGCATTCGACAAGGTCGGCAAGGACGGCGTCATCTCCGTCGAGGAGTCGAGCACCACGTCGATGGAACTCGAGTTCACCGAGGGCATGCAGTTCGACAAGGGCTACATCTCGCCGTACTTCGTCACCGACGCCGAGCGCATGGAAGCCGTGCTCGAGGATTCCCACATCCTGCTGGTGCAGAACAAGGTCAGCAGCGTCCAGGAGCTCCTGCCCCTGCTCGAGAAGGTCATGGCGACCGGCAAGCCGCTCACCATCATCGCCGAGGACGTCGAGGGCGAGGCGCTGTCGACTCTCGTCGTCAACCGCATCCGCGGCACCTTCCCGTCGGTGGCCATCAAGGCGCCGGCCTTCGGTGACCGTCGCAAGGCCGTGCTGCAGGACATCGCGATCCTGACCGGTGCCACCGTCGTCTCGGCTGAGGTCGGCCTCAAGCTCGACCAGGTCGGACTCGAGGTTCTCGGCACCGCACGTCGCGTGGTCGTCACCAAGG
This sequence comes from Candidatus Nanopelagicales bacterium, assembly GCA_051006695.1. GTDB lineage: Bacteria > Actinomycetota > Actinomycetes > S36-B12 > S36-B12 > CAIKZY01. The sequence continues at coordinate 660 of JBPCSY010000204.1, read as the reverse complement.
ACAACACCACGATCGTCGACGGCGGTGGCGATCACGCCGCAGTCGCCGACCGCGTGGCCCAGATCAAGAGCGAGGTCGAGCGCACCGATTCCGACTGGGATCGCGAGAAGCTCGCCGAGCGCCTGGCCAAGCTCAGCGGCGGTGTCGTGGTCATCAAGGTCGGCGCTCACACCGAGGTCGAGCTCAAGGAGAAGAAGCACCGCATCGAGGATGCTGTCTCCGCGACTCGCGCCGCGATCGAGGAGGGCATCGTCTCCGGCGGCGGCAGCGCACTCGTGCAGGCCGTGGCAGTCCTCAAGGATGATCTCGGCCTGACTGGCGACGAGGCCACCGGCGTCGGCATCGTGCGTCGCTCGGCCGTCGAGCCGCTGCGCTGGATCGCCGAGAACGCGGGCGAGCAGGGCTACGTCGTCGTCTCGAAGGTCGCCGAGCTTCCTGCCGGTCAGGGCCTGAACGCCGCAACCGGCGAGTACGTCGACCTCATCGCGGCCGGTGTCATCGACCCGGTCAAGGTCACCCGCTCGGCACTGCAGAATGCTGCGTCCATCGCTGCCATGCTGCTCACGACCGAGGCACTCGTGGTCGAGAAGAAGGAAGAGGAGCCCGCGGAGGCCGGTGGCCACGGCCACTCGCATCACGGTCACTCGCACTAGTCCACAC
>JBPCSY010000203.1:0-2621 GCA_051006695.1 Candidatus Nanopelagicales bacterium | reverse complement strand
TGGCCGCCTTGCGCGCCTCCACCCGGTCCGTGAGCGCGAGCACGATCGAGGCAGTGTGGACTGATGCCTTGCAACGCCAGCGCGCGCTTGACTCGTTGCTCGCCGATGGAATGGTCGAACGACTGCCCCGAATGAGATACGGCCTCCCCGCGCAGAAGCGCGAGAAGGCCGTATCGACGATGGCGTTAGTTGACGCTCTCGACCGGAGGCGCGTCGGGTGCCTCCTCGCGCGGGAAGGCATTGAACGTGAACTCGCGCTCCTTGTCCTCGCCAGTGACGTCGACGACGACGATCGAGCCCGGATTGAGATCGCCGAACAGCAGCTTCTCGGAGAGTGAATCCTCGATATCGCGCTGAATGACGCGGCGCAGCGGACGAGCGCCCAGGGCGGGGTCGTAGCCACGCTCGGAGAGCAGCTTCTTCGCTGCGGGCGTGAGCTCGATCGCCATGTCCTGCTCGGCCAGGCGCTTCTCGAGACCGGCGATCATCAGATCGACGATCTGGAAGATCTCGGGCTCGCTGAGCTGGTGGAAGACGATGACATCGTCGATGCGGTTCAAGAACTCCGGGCGGAAGTGCTGCTTCAGCTCGGTCTGAACCTTGACCTTCATCTGCTCGTAGGCGTTGCCGTCATTGTCATCCGGGGCGAAGCCAAGGTTCAGGCCCTTGGAGACATCGCGCGAACCGATGATCGTGGTCATGATTATGACGGTGTTCTTGAAGTCGACCTCGCGGCCCTGGGCGTCGGTCAGACGACCCTCTTCAAGCACCTGCAGCAGTGAGTTGAAGATGTCGGGGTGAGCCTTCTCGACCTCGTCGAAGAGCACGACGGAGAACGGCTTGCGACGCACCTTCTCGGTGAGCTGGCCACCCTCTTCGTAGCCCACGAAGCCGGGGGGCGAGCCGAAGAGGCGAGAGGCGGTGTGACGCTCGGAGTACTCGCTCATGTCGAGCGAGATCAGCGCGTTCTCGTCGCCGAAGAGGAACTCGGCAAGGGTCTTGCTGAGCTCGGTCTTTCCGACACCTGACGGGCCGGCGAAGATGAACGAGCCCGACGGACGCTTGGGATCCTTAAGGCCGGCACGCGTACGACGGATCGACTTCGACAGGGCCTTGATGGCCTGCTCCTGACCGATCACGCGCTTGTGCAGGTGATCTTCCATGCGCTTGAGGCGCTCGAGGTCGTCCTCGGTCAGGTCGGAGACCGGGATGCCGGTCATCAGCGCGAGTACCTCACCGATCAGGCGCTCGTCGACCTCGGCGACTACGTCGAGATCGCCGGCCTTCCACTCCTTCTCACGAGTGGCCTTCTCCGCAATGAGGTTCTTCTCGTCGTCGCGCAATGACGCCGCCTTTTCGAAGTCCTGGCCGTCGATCGCCGACTCCTTCTCGCGGCGCACGGCAGCAATGCGATCGTCGAACTCGCGGAGATCCGGCGGTGCGGTCATGCGACGGATGCGCAAACGCGAGCCTGCCTCGTCGATGAGATCGATGGCCTTGTCAGGGAGCTGGCGATCGGAAATGTAACGATCGGACAGACGCGCAGCCGCCTCAAGTGCGCCATCGGTGATCGAGACGCGGTGATGCGACTCGTAGCGATCGCGCAGCCCCTTGAGGATGAGCACGGTGTGCACGACATCGGGTGCCGCGACCTGGATCGGGGCGAAGCGGCGCTCGAGCGCTGCGTCCTTCTCGATGTGCTTGCGGTACTCATCAAGGGTGGTGGCACCGATGGTCTGGAGCTCACCGCGCGCGAGCATCGGCTTGAGGATGCTGGCCGCGTCGATCGCGCCCTCGGCCGCACCTGCGCCGACGAGGGTATGCATCTCGTCGATGAACAAGACGATGTCGCCGCGCGTGCGGATCTCCTTGAGTACCTTCTTCAGGCGCTCCTCGAAATCACCGCGGTAACGGCTGCCGGCGACAAGTGCGCCGAGATCGAGGGAGTAAATCTGCTTGTCCTTGAGAGTCTCAGGCACATCGCCGCGGACGATGTCCTGAGCCAGGCCCTCGACGATGGCGGTCTTGCCGACACCGGGCTCGCCGATCAGCACCGGGTTGTTCTTGGTGCGGCGCGAGAGCACCTGCATCACGCGCTCGATCTCCTTCTCTCGCCCGATGACGGGATCGAGCTTGCCCTCGCGGGCAGCGGCGGTGAGATTGCGGCCGAACTGATCGAGGACGAGTGAGGTCGACGGCGTGCCCTCAGCGGGGCCTGCTGCTGCGGGCTCCTTGCCCTGGTAGCCGCTGAGCAACTGAATGACCTGCTGGCGCACGCGGTTCAGATCGGCGCCGAGCTTGACGAGCACCTGGGCGGCAACGCCCTCGCCCTCGCGGATGAGCCCGAGCAGGATGTGCTCGGTGCCGATGTAGTTGTGGCCGAGCTGGAGTGCCTCGCGCAGCGACAGCTCGAGGACCTTCTTGGCACGCGGGGTGAAGGGGATGTGGCCCGAGGGTGCCTGCTGGCCCTGGCCGATGATCTCTTCCACCTGCTGGCGCACGGCCTCGAGGGAAATACCGAGGGATTCCAGGGCCTTGGCAGCAACGCCCTCGCCCTCGTGGATCAAGCCCAGGAGGATGTGCTCGGTGCCGATGTAGTTGTGGCCGAGCTGGAGTGCCTC
>JBPCSY010000202.1:0-2740 GCA_051006695.1 Candidatus Nanopelagicales bacterium | reverse complement strand
GCCGTGCCCGGCGTGACAGTCTGTTGAGATCCAGTGAGAGCAATGGTCGAGGAGCCGACGGAATTCACCGCACTAATGCTCACGCTGTACGTCGTGCCTGACGTGAGACCCGTCAGGCTCTGCGAGGTTCCGGTCACACGCACCGGTGATCCGCTGTTGACGCTGACGTCGTAACCGAGGAGAGGTGACCCGCCGTCACTCACCGGCGGAGTCCAGTAGAGCGTCATCTCGGTGGTCGTCACGCCACTGAACACCAGGTCAGTCGGAGCTCCGGGCGCTGTCGCGGGCGTGGCAATGAACTGGATGGCCACCTGGCCATCACCGCCTGCACCAGTCGTCGCCACTCCGCCAGCGTTGCTCGCCGAGCCGTACACGGTGCCGACTGGACCGTAGCTGCCGCCGGCTCCGCCGCCGCCCGCGAGGGTGCAGCCGCCGCCGGGGCCATTCCAGTTGCCGGGCCCGCCACCGCCGTAACCGCCGCCTCCTCCGCCGCCACCACTCGAGGCACCGCCGGCACCGTAGATGCCGCCACCGCCGTGTCCGGTGTAACCCGAGGATGCAGAAGTGGGATTGCCCGTGCCGCTGGTCGTGCCTGCTGATCCGCTGCCAGCCGCATTGCCTCCGCCGCCGCCCACGGCGCAGCTACCTCCGCCATTGCCGCCGCTTCCGCCGATCGTGCCTGCGGCCGAGCCGCCGTAGTAGTTGCCGCCACCTCCGCCGCCACCGGCGACGAGTGCGGCCGTGCCGCCGATCAGCAGCGCACTCGACCCGCCGCCGCCGCCGCCGTAGCCGCCGCCGAAGCCCTCGCCGTAGAACGCTCCGCCATTGCCACCCGCGCCGTATCCCGAACCGCCAACATTCTCAGGGCCGCCGAGACCGGTGCCGCCGCCGGCGCCGGGGTAGATGGTGAGCACCGTGCCGGGGCTCACCGTGAAGGTGGCATTCAGCCGTGCGCCACTGCCGCCATTCCCGAGTGACGCGTTCTTGCCGCCGCCACCGCCATCGGCGGTCACGTTGATCGAGCTCACACCGGCCGGCACGGTCACGGCGACCGAGCCGGAGCCATTCGGTAGGCAGGTGTAGGTGAGGCCCGCTGCGACGTATCCCGTGCAGGTGGGGGTGGCGAGCGCAGCAGGGGCTGCGATCACGCTGAGTCCAGATGCCGTGAGAGCGGTACTCAGGACCACGGCCCAGTGCCGACGAATTGCGCGCATTGATCTCCCCTGTCTGCGGCGCTCGCGGGCGGGGCGAGTGCTCGCCTTGTCAGTCTCGGGTTGTCGACGAGCGTGTGGCGAGCGATGGGTGGGCATTGCCTCAGGTTCAGAGGGGGCCGGACACGGCGACCTGGGGAAATACACAGGTCGACCTCTGCTCTCACCTGCAGTCGGGCATGCTCAGGGCGTGGTCAGTACGCGGGTTCTCGTCGTCGATGATCACTCATTCGCGCTCGGAACCTTGACCGCAGCCCTTGCTGGGCGAGGCATTGACGTGCGCAGCGCAGCCACCGCCCGCGAGGCGCTGGCCCTGGCGATTGAGTCGCGGCCGAGCGTCGCTCTCCTAGATCTTGACCTCGGCGCCGGGCCGACGGGCATCGACCTCGCTCATGCCCTTCGACGCGCCTTGCCCGCCATCGGGCTCTGCATCCTCACCAGCTTTCGCGACCCGCGCTTGGCCGGCACGGGCATGCCGGTGCTTCCGATTGGCGCCATCTATCTCTGCAAAGCCGACTTCACCAGTATCGACAATCTCATCGCCACGATCACGACCCTTGAGCACGCGCCGCTGACGCGGCGTAACGCCTTGCACGGAGCCAAGGGCCCGACCGTCGCACTGACCGACATGCAGATGGAGGTTCTCCTCCTCGTCGGCGAGGGCGCCACGACCTCCGAGATCGCTGAACGACGTGGAGTGAGCAAGGGTGCTGTCGAACAGACCATTGCCCGCATCTGCGAGCGACTCGACATTCCGAAGAACGCACCGGGAAATCAGCGAGTTCAACTCGTCCAGGCGCTCCACCGACTGCGCGGCCAGGCGAGCAAATCATGAGAAATCGACAGTGGGCGGCAACGTGGCTCTCCCCGCTGGCTCTGTCGAACACCGCGCTGGCGCTGGCCACGATCATCGGGGGCTTCGGTTCGCTCTTTCTCGTACCCGGACCCGAAGGGGATGGCCATGTTTCCTGGCAGTGGGCCCTGGTCGTGCTGCTTTCTCAGGCCATCTTCGCGCTGATCCTCGTCATCGTTCGACGTGCGCGGCATCAGCCGGGACCAGTGGCGGTGTTCCTCGCGCTCGCTGTCGGTGGCGCGATCCGGGGAATCGTCATCGAGGTGGGTTCCGAGTCACTTGATGCGGGAAATTTCGTTGCGACGGAGATCGTGGCCCGGGCATTGAACTCCGCTGTCATCAGCGTCATTGGCGTGGCGCTGATCGGGGCAACTCTCGCCTGGCGCGCAGATTTTCGCGCGCAGTATCGGCTCCTGCGTGATCGCGCCATCCTGCTGGGAACGGCGGCGCACGAAGGGGACGCAGTCGAACCTTCGGTACTCGAGGCATGGACGACGATCAAACAGGATCTCGATATGACATTGAAGGAAGCCGGCAGTCACCTGCAGACAGGCGCCTCTCCACAGGACCTTGAGGCTGCCGCAGAGTTGTTGACGAACGCGATTGATCTCGATCTGCGACCGGTGGCGCGTGCGATGTGGCTCGAGACCGTGCCGGAAGAAGATCCGATTCGGCC
>JBPCSY010000201.1:0-13691 GCA_051006695.1 Candidatus Nanopelagicales bacterium | reverse complement strand
TTTGCGGCAACTCCTTCACCCTCATGGATGAGTCCCAGCATAATGTGCTCGGTGCCGATGTAGTTGTGGTTGAGCATGCGCGCCTCTTCCTGCGCCAGCACCACTACTCGACGGGCCCGGTCAGTAAACCGCTCGAACATCGCTCACACTCCATCTCACTGTGCCATGGCCGCAGGTAATGACACCCATGGTATCCGCCAGGGCGAACCCCGCTCAGTCGATACAACCACGCCCCAGGGGGCGAATCTTCCCGCTGGGATACGCCCACCGCGAACACTGTTGGACTTCCTGTAATCCGGCCGAAATACGGGATGCGTCAGGATTGACCCCGTGACCGTAAACGCTTCCATTCCTCTCGCGGATTCAGCTGCCGACCTCCGGGCCCAGATCCGCGAGCTGGGCCAATTGCTCGGCGAGACGATCACCCGCCAGGTAGGCCCTGACACCCTCGACCTCGTCGAGCAGGTGCGCCACCTGGTGCGCGAGGACCCGGCCGCTGCGGCCACCCTCATCAACTCCGTCGACCTCGCCCGGGCCACGACCTTGGCCCGCGCCTTCTCCATCTACTTCGATCTCGCCAATATCGCCGAGCAGGTCGAGAGATCCCGCGATGTCGAGGCTCGCCGCCGCGCCCAGGGCGGCCCGCTGAGCATGGTGACCCGCGCCGTGGCCGCCGAGGGCGTCGACGTCAAGGCCGTGCGCCATCTGGCAGACACCCTGGCCGTGCGTCCGGTCTTCACCGCACACCCGACCGAGGCCGCTCGCCGTTCGGTGCTGGTCAAGTTGCGTCGCATCGCCGACGTGCTGCTGAAGGCCGAAAACCCCGATCGCGATCAGCGCCTGGCCGAGCTCGTCGACCTGCTCTGGCAGACCGATGAACTACGACTTGAGCAGCCGCAGGTGCTCGACGAGGCACGCAATGCGCTCTACTACCTCGACGATCTCACTCGCGGCCCGATCACGGCCGTGCTGGGCGATCTGGCGGCGACCTTCGCCCACCTCGGCGTTGAACTCGACCCCACGTCGAGGCCGCTGACCTTCGGCTCATGGATCGGCGGCGATCGCGACGGCAATCCCTTCGTCACGCCCGAGGTCACCGAAGACGTTCTCGTGTTCCAGCGCGATCATGCAGTGCTCGATCTCATGCCGATCATCGACGGGCTGCTCGAGGATCTCTCAATCTCCGAACGCATTGCCGGGGCGAGCCAGTCACTTCGCGACTCGGTGGCCTTCGATCTCACCGCCCTGCCTGACCTCGATTCGCGATTCCTGCGCATTAACGCCGAGGAGCCAGTACGCCTGAAGCTCACGATCATTCGCATGCGCCTGCGCCTGACTCGCGAACGCCTTCTGGCGGGCGGCCCGCACGTGGCAGGTCGCGATTACGCCTCGACCGATGAACTGCTCGACGACCTAATGCTCATCCGCGCCGACCTGCTGGTGAACAAGGGCGGCCTCGCGGCACACGGCGTACTCGACTCCGCGATTCGCACGGTCGCTGCTATCGGTCTTCCCCTGGCAACCCTCGACGTGCGCGAGCACGCAGCGAAGTACCACCATGCGGTCGGGCAGTTGATCGATCGACTCGGCGAGCACAGCGCCGCTTATGCCGACATGCCACGCGAGGCCCGCAAGCACGCGATCACTGCCGAGCTGCATTCCTTGCGCCCGCTCGCACCGACTCCCCCGCCGCTTGATGCCGACGGCCTGACTACATACCGCACCTACGTTGCCGTGCGAGAGGCACTCGATCGCTTCGGCTCACGCGCAATCCAGCAGTGCATCATCTCGATGACCACGGGTGCTGACGACGTGCTCGCGGCAGTCATCATTGGTCGCGAGGCCGGGCTCGTTGACACCGTGGCAGGTCGCAGTCGAGTCGACTTCGTGCCGCTGCTCGAGACCTGCGAGGAGCTTCGCAGCGCAGGCGAGATTCTCGACACCCTGCTCAGCACGCCTGCCTATCGAGCACTCGTCAACTCGCGCGGTGACGTGCAAGAAGTCATGCTCGGCTACTCGGATTCCAATAAGGACGCCGGCATCACCACCTCGCAGTGGGAGATCCATCTCGCCCAGCGGCGACTGCGAGATATCGCAGCCAAGCACGGCGTGCGACTTCGCCTCTTCCACGGTCGTGGCGGCACGGTCGGACGCGGTGGCGGCCCCACGTATGACGCGATCCTCTCCCAGCCCGCGGGCGTGCTCGACGGCGAGATCAAGGTGACCGAGCAGGGGGAGGTGATCTCCGACAAGTATTTGCTCCCGACCCTCGCTCGCGACAACCTCGAGCAGATGCTTGCCGCCGTCATCGACGCTTCACTGCTGCATCGTGATGCACGTTCGGCCGCCGACACCCGCGTGAAGTGGGACGACGTCATGGATCTCGCCTCGAGCTCGGCGCAGCGCGCGTACCGCGGCCTGATCGATGATCCGCAATTGCCGACCTACTTCGCTCAATCGACGCCGGTCGAGGAGTTCGGCGCGATGCACCTGGGCTCGCGCCCCTCGCGTCGTCCCGACACCGCCGCCGGCATCTCCGGGCTCCGCGCCATCCCGTGGGTCTTCGGCTGGACCCAGTCGCGCCAGGTGGTGCCCGGCTGGTTCGGCGTCGGTGCCGGCCTGGCCGCGGCACGTGCTGCCGGCCATGGCGAGGAATTGCGCACGATGTACCGCGAGTGGTACTTCTTCCGGAACTTCATCTCCAATGTCGAGATGACCCTGGCGAAGACTGATCTTCACGTTGCTGAGCAGTACGTCAACGGCCTCGTTCCGGCCAGCCATCGCCGACTATTCGAAGTGATCAAGGCCGAGTACGCCAGCACGGTGACCGAAATCCTGCAAATCACCGGCGAGGCCGGCCTACTTGAGCACAATCCGAGCCTGGCGCGCACCCTCGAGATTCGCGATACGTACCTGCTGCCGTTGCATACCCTGCAGGTGTCGCTGCTGGAGCGCGTGCGTGCGGTACGTGAGAGAGGTGCCGAGCCCGATCAGGACCTTCGGCGCGCACTCTCGGTAACGGTCAACGGCATTGCCACCGGCCTGCGCAATACGGGCTGATCAGCGGGAGAAGAATCTCTTGATGCCGGCGGCCAGCCATTGCGCGTACTGCTGCTGGCCTGCTGCCGACGACATTCGGGCGGCATCCTTGGCATTGCGCATGTTGCCGACCTCAATGATCGTCGTCGGCACCTTGCTGAAGTTGATGGTCGACTGGTCGGCACGGATCTGCAGTTGGTTCGTGATGTAGTTCGCGGGAGTCGCCCCCGCCGATTCCATGCCCGCAATCATCGCCTTCGAAAGTCGGCGATCGACCTTGTAGATATCTGTTGTCCAGCCCTTGATTCGAGTCGGGGCGATAGCAAAGAATCCGTGGGCGCTCGCTGGTGCGCCATCAGCGTGAATGGAGATCATCGCATCGGCTTTGTGGGAGTTCGCGAAACCAGCGCGATCCCAGACGCAGGGGCCGTAGGAGTCGCGGGTGTTCGAGGTACGAGTCAGCAGCACCGTCGCACCTTGAGCCTCGAGCAGGGACTTCAGACGCTTGGCCACCTTCCAGGTGAAGGTTGCCTCAGGCAGGCCGGCATTAGTAGCGGTCCCCGTGGTGTTGCAGCCCTTGACGATCGAGCCGTTGAACCGGGTCTGGGCCATCTGCTTGCGGAACTTCGGATTCGAGTTGCCCAGCTGATGCCCGGGATCGACCACGATCACTTTCCCGGCCAGCGGCTTGTCAACAGCGTGCGCAGGCGCCGCCATGGCGAGAAGGGGCAGGACGAGGAGTGCGATGAGCGCGCGGCGCATCAGAGAACCAGCAGCATCCGGTTGTTGCCGAGGGTGTTGGGCTTGACCCATTCGAGCTCCAGGAACTCGGCCACGCCCTCGTCATACGACTCGAGAAGCTGATCGAAGACCGCCGGTTCGACGGGAGTGCCGTCGATCTCCACGAAACCGTGGCGCGCAAAGAAGTCCATCGCGAAGGTCAGGCAGAACACTCGCTTGATACCGAGCTCGCGTGCGCGCTCGAGCAGGGCAACCAGAATCGCGGAGCCGATGCCCGTGCGCACCGAGCCCGGAAGCACCGCGACCGTGCGCACCTCGGCGAGGTCTTCCCAGAGCACGTGCAGTGCGCCGCAGCCGATCACCTGGCCGTCTACCTCTGCGACGACGAACTCCTGCACGCTCTCGTACAGGGTGACGGTCGCCTTGCGCAGCAGCTTTTGGCCATCGCCCGCATAGGTATCGACGAGCTCGCGGATCGCCTTGACGTCGGCTGTCGTCGCGCGGCGCACGACGAGGTCACTCATATCAGCGTTCCGGCTTCACGAGCGGGAAGAGGATGGTCTCGCGAATGCCGAGGCCGGTCAGTGACATCAGCAGTCGGTCGATGCCGACACCGACGCCGCCGGACGGCGGCATGCCGTACTCGAGTGCCCGTAGGAAGTCCTCATCGAGCTTCATCGCCTCGTCGTCGCCCTTGGCACCGAGCTCGGCCTGCTCGACCAGGCGTTGACGCTGAATGACCGGGTCGACCAGCTCGGAGTAACCCGTGGCCTGCTCGTAACCATTGACGTAGAGATCCCACTTCTCGACTCGACCGGGCTTGGTGCGGTGCTCACGCACCAGAGGGGAGGTATCGACCGGGTAGTCCATGACGAAGGTCGGGCCAGTGAAGGTCGGAATGACGTAGTGCTCGAAGAGCTCTTCAAGCAGCTTGCCGGCAATCCAGCCCGGGGCATAGTCAACGCCGGCCTTGTCGCAGAGCGCACGCAGATCGGCAACCGAGGTCTCCGGGGTGAGCTCGACGCCGACGGCGGCCGAGGTCGCCTCGTACAGCGAGATCTCATCCCATTCGCCCGTGAGATCAAGCTGGGTGCCGTCGAAGTGAGTGACGACCATGGAGCCGGTGGCCGCGACTGCCGCCTCCTGGATCAGCTCACGGGTGGTGCGGGCCATGTCGCGGTAGTCGGCATAGGCCTCGTAGAACTCCAGCATGGCGAACTCCGGCGAATGGGTGGAGTCAGCGCCCTCATTGCGGAAGTTGCGATTGATCTCGAAGACGCGCTCGATCCCGCCGACGACCGCACGCTTGAGGAAGAGCTCAGGCGCGATGCGCAGGAAGAGCTCGATGTCGAAGGCATTCGAGGTGGTGATGAACGGACGCGCAGCAGCACCGCCATGCATGGTCTGCAGCATCGGCGTCTCGATCTCGACGTAATGACGAGCCTCGAAGCTGCGACGCAGCTGCGAGACCACGGCCATGCGGGTTCGCGCCATCTGGCGTGCCTCGGGGCGCATGATGAGGTCGACGTAACGCTGGCGAATGCGAGTTTCCTCGCTGAGATCCTTGTGCGCGACCGGCAGCGGACGAAGTGCCTTCGACGCCATCTGCCAGGAGTCGGCCATTACCGAGAGCTCGCCGCGCTTCGAGGTGATCACCTCGCCGTGCACGAAGACTGTGTCGCCGATGTCGACGAGTTCCTTCCACTGCTCGAGTGCTTCCTCGCCGACATTGGCGAGCGAGAGCATGGCCTGGATCTCGGTGCCATCGCCGGCACGCAGGGTGGCAAAGCAGAGCTTGCCCGTGTTGCGCGAGAACAGGATGCGACCGGCGATGCCGACCACCTGGCCGGTGGAGTGGTCGGGCTCGTGGTGACCGTGCTCGGCACGAACCGCCTGGATCGTGGTGGTGATCGGAACGCCGACCGGGTACGGCTCGATTCCGAGTTCGGCCAGCCGCTCACGCTTCTCCCGACGGATCCGCATCTGCTCGGGCAGATCGTCCTCGGGGTCGTGCGCCTGGTCGGCCGCGGCCGTGGTCTCGTTCGTCACGAGAGAAAGATATCGGGCAGGGCGCCGGACCTTAGACCGCGTTCTTCTCGAAGACCAGCCGAAGCCCGATCAGGGTGAGATCAGGCTCGTACTGGGTGATGGTGCGGGATTCCGGCACGACGATCGGGGCCAGACCACCGGTGGCCACGACTGCGGTCACCTCGCCGAGCTCCGCGCAGATGCGATCGACGAGGCCGTCGACCTGGCCGGCGAAGCCGTAGAGGGCGCCCGACTGCAGGGCCTCCACGGTGTTCTTGCCGATGGCCGAACGCGGTCTCACGAGCTCGACCTTGCGCAGTTGTGCTGCGCGCTGGGCGAGGGCGTCCAGGGAGATCTCGATGCCTGGCGCAAGCGCACCGCCGAGGAACTCTCCCTTGGCTGACACGACATCGAGATTCGTGGAGGTGCCGAAATCGACGACGATGCACGGGCCTCCGAACAGGTGGTGGGCAGCGATCGTGTTGACGATCCGATCGGCGCCGACCTCCTTCGGGTTGTCCGTGAGAACAGGCACTCCGGTCTTGATGCCGGGCTCGATGATGACCTTCGGAGTGTCGGCGAAGTAGCGGTCGAGCATCAGTCGCATCTCGCGCAGCACGGCGGGCACGGTGGAGCACAGTGCGATCCCGGTGATCTCTCCGGCGCCATCGAGCAGGCCGCGGAAGGTCAGCGCGATTTCGTCAGCGGTGGTGCGCGCATCTGTCTTGGTGCGCCACGAACGTGTCATGCGCTCGCCCTCGAACAGGCCAATTACCGTGTTCGTATTGCCCACGTCGATTGCTAGAAGCATTGCTATGTCTCCTGCCGAAGGTCAGCGCCGATGTCCAATACTGGCGCAGAGTGCGTGAGGGCCCCGACAGCGAGGTAGTCGACGCCGGTCTGCGCGACCTCTCGCGCCACGTCGAGCGAGAGCCCACCGGACGCCTCGAGCTTCGCGCGGCCGGCATTGCGACGCACGGCCTCGACCATTTCCTGAGTCGTGAAGTTGTCGATGAGGACGAGATCGGCACCGGCGGCGAGTACTTCATCGAGCTGCTCCAGGGAATCGACTTCGACTTCAACCGGAACATCGGGGAACTTCCCTCGTACGAGTGCGAAGGCCTCGGCGACTCCCCCGGCCGCCACCACGTGGTTGTCCTTCACGAGTGCAGCATCGGAGAGGGACATGCGGTGATTCGTGCCGCCTCCGCAACGCACGGCGTACTTCTCGAGTTTGCGCAGGCCCGGAGTGGTCTTGCGGGTATCGCGCACACGCGCACCCGTGCCGGCGATCTCGTCGACCCACACGCCGGTAGCTGTCGCGATGCCGCCCAGGCGACCGAGCAGATTGAGTGCGGGGCGCTCGGCACGCAGCAGTTCGTGGGTCGGACCGGTGATCGCGATGAGGACATCACCCGGCACGACTCGGTCGCCATCGTTCTTGCCGTACGCGATGCTCACGGCGTCGCCGCTCATCAGTGAGAACACCGCCGCTGCGACCGGAATGCCCGCAGCGATGCCCGCGCGTCGTGCGGTGAGTTCAAGTGTGGCTCGCTGCTCCACGGGAACGGTCGCCACCGTCGTGACATCGACGCCACCATCGAGATCCTCGTCGATGGCCCGCTGGATCAGCCAGACGACGTCGTCGACGCTCAGGCCTGCCGCGACGAGCTGCTGCTCGATCCGCGGATCAATCGTTCCCGGGGTGCCCATCAGACGTCTCCTTACTTCGGGGTGTCGCCATGCACGAGGGGTTCGGTTCGAGTGCGCAATTCTCCATCAGGGCTCAGTGATGACACGAGCCGCACCTGCCAATGCGCGTCATCGCGATCGGGATAGTCATCGCGCCAGTGGGAACCGCGAGTTTCCTCGCGGAGTCGCGCATGCTGCACCAGGGTGGTGGCGAGCATGTGGATGTTCGTGGTCTCCCAGTCCTCAGTGCACGGCCGAGCGTCATCGGCATGACTGACGGAGTGAAGTTCGCGCGTGGCATCGGCCAGTGACATCGCACTTCGCAGTACGCCGGCATCGCGATCCATCGCCTGCTGCATGGTGCGGCGCACTCGATGCGGCAGCAGGCCTTCGCTGCCGGACGCCGCCACTGGTTCGCGCACTGATGCGGGCGCCACTGTGATGGCCTCGGCGATGCGCTTGGAGAACACCAGGCCTTCGAGCAGTGAATTCGAGGCCAGCCGATTGGCTCCGTGCACGCCGGTACAGGCCACCTCACCGCAGGCGAAGAGCCCGGGTATGGATGCGCGACCGAAGTGATCGGTGAGCACGCCGCCCGATGCATAGTGCTGGGCGGGCGCCACCGGGATGAGATCGGTGACGGGGTCGATGCCACGACTGCGACAGGACTCGAGGATGGTCGGAAATCGCTGCAGCCAGGTATCGGCACCGAGATGTCGGCCATCGAGCCACACGTGCGCTTCCTCTGTCTCGCGCATGCGGCGCATGATGGCCTTCGCAACCACGTCGCGCGGAGCAAGATCGGCAAGCTCGTGCTCGCCCGTCATGAAGCGCCGGCCGCGGGAGTCCAGGAGGAACGCCCCCTCACCGCGCACGGCCTCGGAGACCAGCGGCTGCTGGCCCTGGGCCAGCGGCCCTAGCCACATCACCGTCGGATGGAACTGCACGAACTCGAGGTCGGCGATATCGGCGCCTGCCCGCAGCGCGAGTGCCACCCCGTCACCCGTGGCGACGTAGGGGTTGGTGGTCTGCCCGTACACCTGACCGAAACCACCCGTGGCGAGCACGACGTGCGGGGCGAGTGCGGCTCCGGTGCCACCGCGCTGGCCCGAGCCCATGACGTGCAGGGTCACGCCCTGCGCGGCACCCGTCGCATCGACAAGGAGATCGAGCACGAGTGCATTCTCGACGAGCTCGATGCCGGCGTCGCGAGCAACGGCCGCGACCAGCGCTCGTGAGATCTCCGCACCCGTCGCATCGCCACCCGCATGCGCGATGCGATCACGATGATGTCCGCCCTCTCGGGTCAGGGAGATGGCGCCGGACGAATCGGTATCGAAGTGAGCGCCGAGGGAGATCAGTTCACGCACCGCATCCGGGCCTTGCGTCACGAGAATTCGCACGGCCTCCTCATCACAGAGACCGACGCCGGCGATCAGGGTGTCGCGCAGGTGATCCTCAGGAGAGTCGTCCTCGGCGAGGGCGGCGGCGATTCCGCCCTGCGCCCATCGAGTGGAGCCCTCATTGACCTGGGCCTTGGTGACGAGCAGGACAGTCAAACCGGCGGAGCGTGCATGCAGTGCCGTCGTGAGACCGGCAACGCCGGAGCCCACCACGATGACATCGGCGCGAGCCTCCCACCCCGGCGCTTCGGCGGTCAGCCGTGAGGAGAGGTGATGCGAGTGCGCGATGCCCGCGGACGAGACGTGTGCGTGACCGCTCATTGAGTTCCGCCGAGTCTCATCGCCATATTGTCGAGCAGACGGGTCGAGCCCACGCGGGCGGCTATCAATACGCGTGCCGGGCCTGATGCGGGCGCGGCCAGGAGGTCGAGACTGCGGATGACCAGATAGTCGAGATCGATGGACGGATCCGAGGCGAGCACGGCCAGGCCCGCCTCGAGTGCGTTCTGCTCCCCACGCGACCCCGCAGCAACAACCGCGCTCAGAGCCTTCGGGATCAAAGCCGCGGTCGCGCGTTCGGAGTCGCTGAGATACCGATTGCGGCTGCTCATTGCCAGGCCGTCAGCCTCACGCACCGTCTCGACCGGCACGATCTCGATCGGGAAGCGCAGGTCCCGCACCATCTGCGTGATGAGGGTCAGCTGTTGGTAATCCTTCTCCCCGAACAACGCGACATCGGGCGACGTGAGATGCATCAGCTTCGCGACCACCGTGAGCACGCCGCGGAAATGCCCGGGGCGTGCGGCACCTTCAAGTTCATTGCCGAGCGGGCCGGGCACGATCTGCACCTGGGAGCCCAAGCGGCTGAGGTCACTCGTGCCGTACACCTCATCGACGCTCGGAGCGAACACGATGTCTGCGCCGGCGGCCGCGCACACTGCGATGTCGGCATCGAGGGTGCGCGGGTAGCGATCGAAATCCTCGCCCGCGCCGAACTGGGTCGGGTTCACGAAGTCGGTCACGATGATGAGACCCTTCGGGCCGAGGCGACGTCGTGCCTCCCGAATCAGCTCGGCATGCCCGTCATGCAATGCGCCCATCGTCATCACGACCGCCGTGAGGCAACCATCGATGCGGGCTGCGACGAGGTCTTCGCGAGTGGAGCAGAGCTGCACCGTCACCCCTGCTCACCTCGACCGAGGCTCATTCCGAGCACGTCGAGTAACTCCGCAGCCTGATGCGGTGCGAGCGTGCCGGCCGCCACCGCGCGATCAGCGGTCACTCTCGCTAGTGCCTGGTATCCGACAGCGGCTTGCTCGGAGACACGCGCGATCGCACCCAGCTGTCGCGCCACTGACTCCGCATCACCGCGTGCGACCGGGCCGGTCAGCGCGTGATCGCCCAGGCGCAGGGCGTTGTCGAGTGATGCACTCAGCAACGGAGCGATGATGCGCTGGGGCTGCTCGATTCCAGCGGTGGCGAGCAGTTCGAGTGACTGTGCGACGAGAGTGATGAGGTAGTTCGCGCCGTAGGAGAGCGCCGCGTGATAGAGCGCGCGGTTCTCCTCCGGCACCCAGATCGGGTCGCCCCCCATCTCGACCACGAGTGCCTCGGCAACGGGGCGCAATACGTCAGGCGAGGTAACGCCAAAGGGGCACTCCTCGAGTCTGGCGAGATCGACACTCGTGCCCGTGAAGGTCATCACCGGGTGCAGGGCCAGCGGCAGTGCGCCGACACGAGTGGCGGGCTCGAGAATCTCGATGCCGTGCCCTCCACTGGGGTGGCACCAGAACTGACCGGGGTGCACATTGCCCGTCTCGGCCAGCCCGGCGACCACCGGCGCCAGTGCGTCATCGGGAATGGCGATGAGGACAAGATCGGCATCCGACGTCACGGCCGGGATATCGAGAATCGGAACGCCGGGCAGCAACGCCTCGGCACGCAGGCGAGAGATATCGGAGACGGCGGAGACACCTGTGATCTGGTGACCGGCTCGACGCAGTGCGGCACCGAGCACCGCACCCACACGGCCTGCGCCGATGATGCCGACCCGCAGGCGCGGGGGCCCTGACTCCGTCACGCGACGAGCGTAGACCGCTGCGACCGGTGGCGCGCCACCCGAGTGGCGAATGGGAGGATGCGCAGGTGACGGAGAGCGTGCTCGTGGCGATTGGCGCAGCGCGCCATCTCCCCCACGACCGAGTTGCAGATCTCGACCCCCGCCATCCGTTGGCTCACGCACCGATGCAGCTTCGACTCGAGCTCGATGGCGAGACGATCGTGGCTGCGGATCCTCAGATCGGTCTGCTCAACCGGAGTGTCGAGAAGCTCTTCGAGGCACGCGACTACCGGCAGCTGATGATGCTCGCCAACCGGCATGACTGGGTCTCGCCCTTCGCCTCCGAGGTCGGCGTCGCTCTCACCCTCGAGGACGCCATGGGTATCACTCCCCCGGAGTGCGCCACCTGGACCCGCACCCTTCTTCTCGAGCTCACGCGCATCAGTGCAGCACTGCTCTTCATCGGCTCCGCGATCGGCAATGAGGAAACACTCGCACTTCGCGAGTCATACGTGGAGCTGCAGGAACTGGCCACCGGCAACCGCGTACATCCGATGTTCGCTCGCATCGGTGGCATCGCCGCACCCGTGACTTCCGAATGGCTCGCACGTGTTCGCGTGGTCATCAGCCGCACCCGTGGGGAGCTTGCCCGCATCTCCGACAGCGCGCGCGCGTATGCGCAGGCTCACGCAGGGATAGCCGCACTGAACCACGCGGATGCACTCGGCTTCGGCGCTACCGGCCCGATTGGCCGGGCCAGCGGTGTCACCGTTGACCTGCGTGCCCAGCAGCCCTATCTCGCCTATGCCGAGCTTGCCGATCTTCTTCCGACACCGGGCACCGCGGGCATGGGTGATGTCACGGCACGGTACGAGGCACTGCTCGTCGAGATCGAGCCCAGCCTGGCCATGGTCGAGGCATGCGCCGATCGAGTCGCCGCACTCGGAGATGCACCGGTCAACGTGTCACTGCCGAAGGTGGTGAAGGCACCGGAAGGCACCTATTACGGTCGCATCGACTCACCCACGGGCATCAGTGGCTATCTGCTGGTGAGCACCGCCGAGAAGGCGCCGTGGCGATTTAAGCTACGCACGCCGTCATTCGCGCATGTGCAGGCTCTGACTACGGCCCTGCTGGGCTGCCCGGTCGATCATCTCGAGGATGCGCTGATGTCGTTCTTCCTGGTGACCGGGGATATCGACCGCTAGGCCTTCTCGTGCTCGCGGATGTAGGTCGCGAACCGCGCACGCAGCAGTGTCTCGGTGGTCGGATCGATCTCGTCGTCACCGAGCATCTCGCGCACGGCCTTGACGGTCTCGATGAACGAGCCGCCGATGGAACCGAGGTCACCGCCTTCGGCCTCGACTGCAACCATGCCTGGCATATGCGTGAAGAGTTCCGTGAAGAAGCCGATATCGACGCGCTTCTCCGCAATGTGGAAGGCGCGGTGACGCAGTTCGGGGAACGGCAGGTCTTCGAGCGGGGTCTCAGTCATGGCAGGAGTCTACGTGGGCGTTCCGCGCCTCAGGCGGGCTCACCCGCTCAGGAGCGAGCCCGATCATCTTCCGCGGGCAGACGGCAGAGGGACTCAAGCCAGAGGGCGGCAACAACAAGCAGCGCCGCACCGACAGCCGCCCCGGCACTTGCCCATACCGTCGTGAGCCCGGCCGGAGTATCGCGATGCGGAAGCGAGGCCAGGGCAACCCCGAAGTAGAAACCCGTGACCAATGAGCCCGCACGTGACGCGGCCATGGCGAGTGCCGCAGTGCGCGCCGCCATCAAGGGTGGCATGTGTGTTGAACCCGGCTTTGCGCCTGGCCGGCGCTGCAGGCGCGGCCGGCTGAGCCACGCCCAGATGAACAGCGCCAGAGCGAGCACCCACAAGGTCGCGGCGGCAAGCCATGGCACCTGGATAACCTGCCCGCTCTGATCGGCAATCACCGTGACCACGGCGTAGCCGATCACGGCCGCGATCACGGCAAGCACCAGCAGCAGGCGAACGCGGGTGGTGCCCATCGAAACAGTTGCGCGCCGACACCCCTACGGGATGAGCGACTGCGCTCCCCACAGGTTGAGGTCACCGTCAATGGCGAATTGATCAATCCGGGCCAGTTCATCGTCGGTGAACGACAGGTTGTTCACTGCTGCCGCGGTGTCCTCGAGCTGCGCGACGCTGCTTGCGCCGAGCAGGGTCGAGGTGACGCGGTGATCGCGAAGGGTCCAGGCGACAGCCATCTGCGCCATTGACTGGCCTCGCTCCGCGGCGATCGCGGCGAGAGAGCGCACGCGGTCGATGTTCTCGTCGGAGAGATGATCGCCGAACAGGCTCTTGTTCTGCGCGGCGCGCGAATCTGCAGGGACGCCGTTCAGGTAACGATCGGTCAGCACGCCCTGAGCGAGCGGGCTGAAGGTGATCGCACCGGCGCCGACCTCCTCGAGCACGTCGAGCAGGCCGCCCTCGATCCAGCGATTGAGCATCGAGTACGACGGCTGATGAATGAGAAGCGGCACGCCCATCTCGCGCAGGATCGCCGCGGCAACGCGCGTGCGGCTCGGCGAGTAGGAGGAGATGCCGACGTACAGGGCCTTGCCCGAGGCGACAGCGGTCGCGAGTGCGCCCATCGATTCTTCGAGCGGAGTCTCCTCGTCGGGACGGTGGTGGTAGAAGTTGTCGACGTAGTCGAGCCCGAGACGGTCGAGGCTCTGGTCAAGGCTGGCGAGGATGTACT
>JBPCSY010000200.1:0-9034 GCA_051006695.1 Candidatus Nanopelagicales bacterium | reverse complement strand
CGCCATTACTGCGGGGCGTTGATGCCGGCCGATCCTACGCTCGATCTCGAACGCGAATTGTTTGCCTCAGGGGTGCGAGTACTTGCGAGCATCGATGAGGTCGGGCGCGGAGCCATCGCTGGTCCGGTCACTGTGGGAGTTGTCGTCATCAGCAGCGATTGCGGTGAACCTCCGATGGGCATTCGAGATTCGAAGCTGCTCTCCCCGGCAAGGCGTATGGCCCTAATCGGCCCAATCGTCACCTGGCTGAGTGCGCATGCCGTGGCGAGTGCCTCCAGCCGTGAGATAGATGAACTCGGCATCGTGGGGGCTCTGCGTCTTGCAGGGGTGCGCGCGCTCACAGCGCTGGTGTCGTGTGGGGTCGAGCCCGATCTCGTCTTGCTCGATGGCAGCCATGACTGGCTCACCAGCGACTCGCTCTTCGATGACTCGTCGGGCTTCCGGCCACCGCCAGTGCGCACCCAGGTCAAGGGTGACCTCACTTGTACCTCGGTCGCCGCGGCGAGCGTGCTCGCCAAGGTCGATCGTGACGCGCAGATGACAGAGCTCGACTCGCGATTCCCGGCATATGGCTGGTCAGGGAACAAGGGCTATGGCTCGGCCGGTCATCAGCAGGCGATTCGGGAGCTCGGAGTCACGGAGTTCCATCGTGTTTCCTGGAACATCCAGTAGTCGTCCACAACTCACCGCGAGTGCTTTGTCATCCACAGGGATGATCACCTGGCTTACGCATGGCTTCCGGCGCTGCCATCGTGCGCGCAGGAGGTGCCATGAAGGCCAAGGATGCGCTCGGAGTCATGGGTGAGTCGCTCGCCTGCGATCACCTGACCGAGATCGGATACACGATCATCGATCGAAACTGGAGGTGCGAGTTTGGGGAGATTGACATCGTCGCTCGGCAGGGCTCGACCCTGATCGTGTGCGAGGTCAAGACTAGAAGCTCACTTCGGCTCGGTGATCCCGTGGAAGCGGTGTCGGCGCGCAAGGTTCGACGACTCCGTCGTCTCGCGCTCTGCTGGCTCGAGGCGCACTCCATCCACGCCCCCCACATCCGCATTGATGTCATCGGTATCTTGCGTCGTCCTGATGGGCCAACCTCCTTGCGGCATCTCACCGGAGTCGAGTGAGATGGCCACCGCGCATGCGTGGGGATTCGTCCTCAACGGTGTGATCGGCGAACGAGTACGAATCGAAGTCGACATCTCGCAGGGCTTGCCCTCGGTTGGAGTCATCGGTCTCGCCGACACAACGATCGGTGAATCGCGCTGGAGAATTCGCTCAGCCTTCGCCAACAGCGGTGCTCAGTGGCCGATTGCGCGCATGACCATTGCACTCTCACCGGCTGATCTTCCGAAGCAAGGCTCCGGTACTGACCTTGCGATAGCCGCAGCGATCCTCGCCGCAACCGGGCAGGCGGGTGTTCGAGACGACACGGCCTTCATCGGCGAACTCGGGCTCGACGGTTCCATCAGGGGCGTGCGCGGTGCAATAGCGGCCGCGGCCGCGGCTCGGCGCAGTGGTCTCACCTCAGTGGTGGTGAGTTCCGACAATGCTCGCGAAGTCTCGACCATTCCGGGCCTTGACGTGATCATCGTCCGCGATCTCACGCACGTCATCGAAGTACTCGCCGGTCGTGAGCGGTCGGCGAGCATGCCGGAGTCGCCGGAATGCCCATCGTCTGAACTCGATCCCGATCTCGCCGATGTTCGCGGGCATGCCTATGCGCGCTTCGCTCTCGAGGTGGCTGCGGCGGGCGGACACCACCTGTCCATGCTGGGTGCACCCGGGGTTGGCAAGACCTTGCTGGCGCGCAGGCTGCCGGGCTTGCTGCCCGATCTGGACGAGCCCGACGCGATTGACGTCACGACGATTCACTCACTTGCGGGCCGTGTGCCGCCGGGCGCGGGATTGGTCACCAGACCGCCCCTCGCTGCCCCGCATCATTCGGCAACTCCGCCGGCGATGACCGGTACCGCTCGAGGTCGCCAGGTCACTCCGGGAGTCCTGACCATGGCTCACGGTGGCGTGCTCTTCATGGACGAAGCACCCGAGTTCTCGCGGCACGTCCTTGATGTCATGCGCGAGCCGATTGAGACCGGAACGATCATGATCACCCGCGCGGCCGGTGTCATCGAGCTCCCCGCGCGCTTTCAGTTGATATTGGCTTCGAACCCGTGTCCATGCGGGAACGCCATCGGTCGGGGAGAGCTGTGCACGTGCAGTTCGCTCACCCGACGCCGCTATGCCGAGCGTCTGTCGGGCCCCTTGATGGATCGAGTCGATGTGCGCGTTGTCGTGAATCGACCGACCGAGAGCGAACTGATCTCATCCACTGCGGGCGAGTCCAGCGCGGTGGTCGCCACGCGCGTGGCTGAAGCGCGCGCTCGCGCGGCCTCTCGGTTCAAGGAGTGCGGGTGGTCAGTGAATTCGGCGATACCCACCCGTGCCCTGCGCTCGGCCTTCGCACCCACGAGTGATGCCGTTGATCTTTTGCGCTCTGCCGAACAAGGTGCGTTGAGTCTTCGCGGCTCTGATCGAGTATTACGCGTGGCCTGGACAATCGCAGACTGCTTCGGGGTAGATCGTCCCGATGCCGATCATGTCTCGACGGCTCTGGGCCTGCGCGGCGAGCTGGTGTCCAGATGACAGAAGCTCACCGCATGGCCTGCATTCAGCTTGCCCACCTGGTCGAGCCAGCTGATGCCGGGGTGGGTCGGATCGTGTCGAGGGAGGGCGAACTCGGTGCGATCGAGAGCCTGCGCGAGAGGAGTCCACTGTTTGCAGTACGACTTGGCGCCTTCAATCCCGATGAGGCCGAGGAGCGAGCTCAGCGTCTGGGAATGCGCATCATCGTGCGCGATGAATCGGAGTGGCCACGGCAGCTGGATGATCTCGGTGACACGCGCCCTTTTGCACTGTGGGTTCAAGGTGCGGCCAATCTGAGACTCTCCTGCGTGCGCAGTGTTGCGATCGTGGGCGCACGGGCAGCCACGCCTTACGGGCTTTCGGTCGCGCGCGATTGGTCGGCTGAACTTGCCAGCGAGCACATATCGGTCGTGTCCGGTGCTGCCTTCGGCATCGACGCTGCTGCACATCGTGGCGCCCTCTCTGTCGACGGCCTCACGATCGCCGTGCTGGCAAGCGGTGCTGATGTGGTCTACCCGCGTGCGCATGAGCAGCTGATTGCTCGAATTGCCGATGAAGGTCTGGTGATAAGTGAGTCGCCACTCGGTGAACCTGCCCGAAGGCAGCGCTTCCTGACTCGAAATCGAGTCATAGCTGCACTCACTCAGGCCACGGTCGTGGTTGAGGCAGCCCTTCGTTCGGGCACGACCGCGACGGCGAATGCGGCGGCTCGACTCAATCGGCATGTGCTTGTCGTTCCGGGCCCGGTGACCTCGATGATGTCGGCCGGTTGCCATCATCTGGTCCGCGAGGGCGGGGCGGTACTCGCGGGTGGGGCGGCTGACGTTCTCGAATGCCTGCTTCCGGCTGAGCAGGCGCTGGCACTGTCCACGCGCCGCCTCCGCAAGACTCGGGATTCGGTCTCAATCCCCGCCGATGCCCTGAACCAGGATCAATCACGTATTCGCGACCTCCTCCCGTCGTCGGGCTCTATCTCGGTCGACGAACTCTGCCTCGCGAGCGGTCTATCGATCGCCTCACTTCTCACGGCGCTGGGCACGTTGAGTTCCCTGGGTTTCGCGGAGGCCGAGAGCGGTGGATGGGCGCGGCGCGCCTGAGAGGCCGCACCCCCGCGGCCCTGCGAGCATGTGGGTGTGTCTGCCAAGCCCGCTGAAGTCTCGACGCTGCCCGCAGCTCTAGGTGAGGCCTGCGCGCAATTCGAGTCCTATCTCCGGGATGAGCGCGGCCGAAGTCCGCACACCGTGCGCGCCTACGTGGGTGACGCTCGATCCCTCTGCGAATTCGCGGCGTTGCGCGAGGTGAGCAGTCTCGATGGCATCACCCTCGCACTGCTACGCAACTGGCTGGCCACCTTGACTCGTGATGGCCGAACGCGAGCGACCGTGGCACGGCGCGCGGCTTCAGTGCGGGCTTTCACTGCCTGGTGCACCAGGCGCGGACTCATGGAGACCGATCCGGGGGAGCGGCTGGCGAGTCCCAAGGCGGGCACTCATCTGCCGACCGTTCTCGACCAATCGGCCGCAGCGCGGCTGATGGAGCACGCTGCGGTGGCCAGCGACGACGGCTCGCCGATAGCCGCGCGCGATCGTGCCATCATCGAATTGCTCTACGCGACAGGCATTCGAGTCTCGGAGCTGTGCGCGATCGACCTTCGAGATCTCGATCTCGATCGGCGCACAGTGCTCGTCACCGGCAAGGGCGACAAGCAGCGAGTGGTGCCCTTCGGGCTGCCGGCCGCGCGTGCAGTCTCCGACTGGCTTGCCGTGCGAGCAGACATCGTCGGGAGTCGCAGCGGTCAGGCGGTATTTCTTGGCGCTCGCGGAGGCCGCATCGATCCACGCACCGTGCGCGAGAGCGTGCATCGGCTCACCGATCAGGCGGGCGTCGCCAGCATCTCCCCGCACGCGCTTCGCCACAGTGCCGCAACCCACGTGCTCGAGGGCGGTGCCGATCTACGTGCGGTGCAGGAGTTGCTTGGGCACTCGTCGTTGGCCACCACTCAGCGCTACACGCACGTCTCGGTCGAGCGTCTGCGTACGACCTTCGTCCAGGCGCACCCGCGCTCCGTGAAGGCCGATGACTAAGAAATCGGCTTGAGCACGACTCGACCCTTGGGCAGGAAGGATCCGGGGTTCAGGTACCGGCCGTCCTGCTTGATCCCCAGGTGCAGGCAGTGGGGAGTGCGGCCGCAGTGCCCGCCACTTCCGGCCACTGAGCCGATCGGCTGCCCAGGACGTACGTGGTCGCCGACACTCGCCGCGGGGCTGACCGGCTCATAGGTCACCCTGAGACGTCCGTAGTCGGGATCCTCGACCACGAGCACGACAACCGGCTTGCCCGCGACCAGGCGGGCGAGCGCCACCGTGCCCTCAGCGACGGCCCTGACCGTAACTCCTGGCTCGGCCGCGAGATCGATACCGCGGTGCCCGGAGCCATAGGGGGCTGCCGGGCGGAATTCGGCCTGAACGCCGGTCAGGGGCACCGGCGGCACCCAGGCAGCAGTGGCCAGCAAGGGGAGGAGGGCCCAGAGTGTCATCCGCCCACGATGCCTCGATCCGAAAGGCGGGCGTTGGGTACCTGACGACCCTGGGGATCGAGGTCCGCCCTGGGGATAGCCGCTGGTCCGAGCATCGGCGCCGACCCCCTAGACTTTGGGCTATCCCACCGGGTTCGCTCGGGGGAAATTCACAGGTTCGCAGCCGGCTCGCCGGATCGCAGGTCGCACGGTCCCACCCAGGTGGGCGCCACCCGCGAGGACCAAGGGGCAGGGCCACCCGGTCACTGCCTTGAACCGATGCGCGTCGGGCTCAGCCCTGCGCGCCTGAAAGAAAGGGCCATCATGGCCGTCGTCACTATGCGCCAGCTGCTCGAAAGCGGCGTTCACTTCGGGCACCAGACCCGTCGCTGGAACCCCAAGATGAAGCGATTCATCTTCACCGAGCGCAACGGCATCTACATCATCGATCTGCAGCAGTCGCTGGGCTTCATCGATCGTGCCTACGACTTCGTGAAGGAGACCGTGGCTCACGGTGGCTCCATCATGTTCGTCGGCACTAAGAAGCAGGGCCAGGAGGCAATTGCCGAGCAGGCCACGCGCGTGGGCATGCCCTACGTCAACCACCGCTGGCTGGGCGGCATGCTGACCAACTTCTCGACCGTCCACAAGCGCCTTCAGCGCCTCAAGGAGCTCGAGCTCATCGACTTCGACGACGTCGCCAAGTCGGGACTCACCAAGAAGGAGCTTCTCGTCCTTCGCCGTGAGCGCGACAAGCTCGCCAAGACCCTCGGCGGTATCCGCGAGATGAGCAAGATCCCCAGCGCAATCTGGGTTGTCGACACCAAGAAGGAGCACATCGCCGTCGGCGAGGCGCGCAAGCTGGGCATCCCCGTCATCGCGGTCCTCGACACCAACTGCGATCCCGACGAGGTCGACTTCCCGATCCCGGGTAATGACGATGCAATCCGCTCGGTGGCTCTGCTCACCCGCGTGATCGCCGATGCCGTGGCCGAGGGCCTGATCGCTCGCGCCGGTCGCTCCACAGCAACCGAGGTCGTCGAGCCGCTGGCCGAGTGGGAGCGCGAGCTTCTTGCCGGTGCTGAGGCAGAGGTTGTTGCCGAGGCCGTCGTTGAGGCCGTCGTCGAAGCCGCACCTGAAGCCTGATCTCTTTTCACTTCTCTCTGGAGGATTAACACACTCATGGCAACTATCGCTGCCGCTGATGTAAAGAAGCTCCGCGACGCAACGTCCGCGGGCATGATGGAGTGCAAGAAGGCTCTCGAGGAGTCCGGAGGCGACTTCGACAAGGCTGTCGAGATCCTTCGCATCTCCGGTGCCGCAAAGGCCGCCAAGCGCGGTGCCGAGCGCACCGCCTCGAATGGCATCGTTGCTGCAAGTGGCAACACGCTCGTCGAGCTCCTGTGCGAGACCGACTTCGTGGCCAAGGGCGATGATTTCCAGAACCTCGCGAACGCTGTCGCTGCCGCAGCTGCCGGCGTCGGTGCCAACGACGCAGCAGTCCTCGGTGAGGTCACCATCGCCGACGGTCGCACCGTGAACGCAGCAATCGCTGAGCTTGCGGGCGTCATCGGCGAGAAGCTCGAGCTCGGCCGGGTCGCGACCTTCGCGGCCCCGACGGCGCTCTACCTGCACCGTCGTTCTTCTGACCTGCCCCCGCAGGTCGGTGTCATCGTCGAGTACACCGGTGACGAAGAGGCAGCTCGTGGCATTGCCATGCAGATCGCCGCTATGCGTCCGATGTACGTCAATCGCGATGAGGTTCCGGCCGAGACTGTCGAGAACGAGCGCCGCATCGCCGAGGCGACGGCCAAGGAGGAGGGCAAGCCCGAGGCTGCCCTTCCCAAGATCGTCGAAGGACGCGTGAACAGCTACTTCAAGGACACCGTCCTGCTGGAGCAGCCGAGCGTGGTCGACAACAAGAAGTCGGTCGCCCAGGTTCTCGCCGACGCGAACACTGCTGTTACGGGCTTCGCCCGTTTCGAGGCAGGCCAGGCTTAAGGTCGACTGAACGGCGCAGGAGGGAATTTCCAATGTCACCACACAGCTCCTCCGGCGCCGTTCAGCCGTCCCTGGACGGCACCATCGACACGTGGCCCAGTGCACCCGAGGGTGGCTGGAGTCGCGTTCTGCTCAAGCTCTCCGGTGAGGCTTTCGCCGGCGGCGAGGGACTGGGCATCGATCCTGACTTCGTCGGATCCATCGCCTCGCAGATCGCCGAAGTCGTGCGCGGCGGCACTGAGGTGGCGGTCGTCATCGGCGGTGGTAACTATTTCCGCGGCGCCCAGCTTGCCGAACGTGGCATCGACCGCGCGCGAGCCGACTACATGGGCATGCTCGGCACCGTCATTAACTGCCTTGCCCTCCAGGATTTCTGTGAGAAGGCCGGAGTCGAGACTCGAGTGCAGACCGCGATCACGATGGGTCAGGTCGCCGAGCCCTACGTGCCGCGCCGCGCCATCCGTCACCTCGAGAAGGGGCGCGTTGTCATCTTCGGCGCTGGCCTCGGTCAGCCCTACTTCTCCACCGACACGACGGCCGCGCAGCGCGCACTCGAGGTCGGTGCCGAGGTCGTGCTGATGGCCAAGGGTGTCGACGGTGTCTACGACGATGACCCCCGCACGAATCCGAATGCCCAGCGGTTCGATCATCTGAGTCATGCAGAGGTGCTCGCTCGCGGACTCAAGGTGGCCGATGCCACGGCGATCAGCCTCTGTCAGGACAACAGACTGCCGATCGTGGTCTTCAACCTGCTCGTCGAGGGAAACATCGCGCGCGCGGTGCGCGGCGAGACCATCGGCACACTCGTGTCGACTGAGAAGTAAGACCGGAGAGGACATCTGATGAGCGAAGAGATCGACATGATCCTGCTGGACGCTGAGGAGAAGATGGACAAGGCGATCGGCGTCGCACGCGATGATTTCGCCACGATCCGTACCGGCCGCGCTAACCCTGCGATGTTCAACAAGATCTTCGTCGAGTTCTACGACACCCTGAACCCGCTGAACCAGATGGCGACGATCTCGGCTCCCGAGCCCCGGATGCTCACCATCAGCCCCTTCGACAAGAGCGCCTTCACCGCGATCGAGAAGGCCCTGCGTGACAGTGATCTCGGAGTCAATCCCACCTCTGACGGCGCCATCATTCGCGTCTCGCTGCCTCAGCTCACCGAGGAGCGCCGCAAGGAGTATGTGAAGCTTGCCAAGACCAAGGCCGAGGACTCCCGAATCTCCATTCGGAACATCCGACGTCATGCCAAGGATCAGCTCGACAAGCTTCAGAAGGACGGCGACGCAGGCGAGGACGATGTTCGTCGCGGCGAGAAGAGCCTCGATGAGCTCACGCACAAGCACGTCGAGCACATCGACGAGATCCTGAAGCACAAAGAAGCAGAACTGCTCGAGGTCTAGGGATGTCTGACGCGGTCGGCAAGGCGAGTGGGAAGACCTCACGCGCCGGTCGCAACCTGCCTGCCGCAATTGCCTCGGGCGTGATTCTCGGGGCAGTCGTGCTGGTGAGCCTGTTTACCGTGAAATGGCTCTTTTGCGTAGTCGTCACGGTTGCACTTCTCATTGCAGTGCACGAGTTCGTCAGCGCATTCGCCCATCGCGATATCCGCATCGCGCGCACTCCGCTGTACGTGGCGACAGCGATCATGCCGGCTCTGGCTTACGTCTGGGGTACCACGGCGCAGCTGGTAGCACTGGGCATCACCATCATCGTGATCCTGATCTGGCGAATCCGCCGCGGAACTGATCACTACGTGCGCGACGTCACGGCCAGCGCATTCGTGGTGGCCTACCTGCCGTTCATGGCGGGATTCCTCATGCTGACCCTCGCAGCCGGTGACGGAGCACAACGCGTGGTCGTGTT
>JBPCSY010000199.1:0-5161 GCA_051006695.1 Candidatus Nanopelagicales bacterium | reverse complement strand
ATCGTCGCGAGCACCCCATGCCGATCTGGGCAGTAGTCATCGCTGACGGAATTCTCGGCCTGGTCTTCACTCTCGTGACCGGATTTGGCGCATCCATACTGGATCTGCCCACGTCCTCGAATCTCCTCGAGCGATGCCTGCTCAACATGATGTACGCGATGTGGTGGGGGCCAACGCTTAGCTACTTCATGGACCTTCGCGAGCAATGGGCATCGGAACGCGAGCAACTCGTCACCGAGTTCGTGCAGGTAGAACTCACCGCAATTCAGCAAGGTGAGCTCATGAGCCTGTTGCAGGAGGAACTTGACGAGGAGATAGCCGATGAGCTGAGTCCTGCGCGTGATCGAATCACTGCACTCCGGCTCGAGTCCGACGCACAAGGTCAAGCCGTGGGAAAGACCGCCGCGGAGTGGCATGAGGCAGCGCAGCTACTACGCGGAACTGCAGAGAACTCGATCCGCCCTTTGAGCCGACAATTACTCAAGGAGACGGCGAAGAATTACTCCGGCACTCACTGGTGGACCCTGCTCGCGAATGTGGTGCGCAAGCAGCCCTTCCAGCCGCTGGCATTTGCCATCATCGACATCCTCGGCACCTTTTCTCCGCTGATTCGCACCTATGGCGTGACTCGCGGCCTCGTACTCCTCTTTGGCGGCCTGGCCTGGACGGTGCTGCTCATGCTGATGGCGAATGCGCTGATGCGCCGCTTCTCCGGGCAGCACTCTCTGATCTTCATCACTGCGCTCATCGTCTTGCAGTCGACAGTTCTGCTGCGCGGGCACTTCCGGGAGCTGTGGGAACCAGGCTCTGCTGAGCCATCGTGGTTCATCACTCAAGTCATCGCCGGCATTGCGGTGGTCTTCGTGACCTCCGGCATCGGAGCCTGGTGGAGTCAGCGCGTGGAGATCCGTGCGACGCTGCGCGAGGAGATCCGCGCCGATCGCGTGCAGGCCATGGCGATGAGCCAGCAGGTCGCACTGCTCGCGCGCGAGACATCACAGGTACTGCATGGCTCGGTGCAGACTCGTCTTGTCTCGTGCGCGATGGCCATCGAGCAGGCCAGTGCATCCGGTGATGCTGATCTGCTGAATGCAGCTCTGAATGAGGCGATTGTCGTGCTGGAACGACCGGTGGTCGAATCTTCCGATACCCGATCCCTCGCTGACGAAGTCTCACGCAAGACTGAACTTTGGGAAGGCCTCTGCTCGTTCACGGTGGTACTTGATCCCGCTGCACGTTCCGTGGGGTCAACTGCGGCCGTGACAATTGGCCGCATCGTGGAAGAGGGCATCTCAAACGCCATTCGTCATGGCAAGGCGACATCCATCGACATCTCCGTCACGCGGGTCAATGAGTTAACCGTTCGCGTTGAAGTGCTCGACAACGGGCACGGACCACAGGGCGGCAAGGCAAGTGTCGGCAGTGCCTTCGTGCAACAGGCAAGCTCGGGGAGATGGAGCCTGACGGCTAGCGAATCAGGGAGCCAGCTCGAGGCATTCGTCGGCGCATGAGCAGCCCACGGGCGCAAACTCTCCGGGCCACCACCTGAAGCAGCACATTCGCGGTCGTGCGCCTACCCCTCTCACTCATCGGCGTGTATCTTTGGTTACGCGAAGGGCACTAGCCCTGAGAAGTGAGCTCGGCAGCCTTCCGGACGGTAGGCGAGCCGGGCTTCGCGCTTTCAGGAGTCAGTGAGGTCGATGAACTCGACCGATTCACCCAGCCGTGCTCTCCATTCGCCGCCCCGCGCCCATGCCCAAGCGATGGCATCTGCTGCCCACAGCAAGGGTTCCTGTCGAGGTCGAATCCATCCGTACGAGAACCCGGGTTCAAGTTTTCTGATGCGCATGGCTTTGAACATGTATTGACGATCAAACTCGAGGACTGAGTCATCTTGTTCAATGCAAATGCGGGAGAACTTCCGGGATTCCGCTTCGTACATGAGTTGTTCAAGGCACTGTCTTCTTTGATCTCGGGGAGCGAGAGTTGGATCGGCGCCGAGTATCGGCCCTTGAATGCCAATCGCTAGAAGGACATCAAGAATCAAGCGCCGCCGCACGTCACGTTCGGACTTGAAGTGCAAACGCTCTTGTCCCGGAAGTAGCAGTCTGGTCAGTGCTATTCGAGCCGTGCGGAGCTCTTCCTGACGAAAGCACGCTGCAGCCAAGAGAAGCGAGCGACTCTTGTTTTCGTCGACGAATACATGTTGGTTCACGCCGGAGCCGCCTCAGACACCTAGGCCCCACCCAGCGGAAGAGGCGAATTCCAGACGACCACTTGGCGATCCAACAGGTCGTCAGGGGGCGAGTCGAATTCTCGTCCACAGCGTGAGCAGGGCTCTAGCGGTGACCAAGAACCTTCTGAGCCAGGGCGCGGTATTCAACCGCGCCCTTCGACTTTGGTGATGTCGCAAGGATGCTGCGTCCGACGGCAGGAGCCTCGGCAAAACGGATGGATCGCGTGATCGGTGCGAGCACCTCGACCTTGTAACGCGGCCCGAGATCATTGAGAACGGCCTTGGCATGCGCGGTGCGTCCGTCGTAGAGAGTGGGCAGGATGCCAAGAACGCGAAGACGCGGATTGATCAGCCGCTTCACGTCGGCGATTGTCTCCATCAGTTGGCCGACCCCGCGATGGGAGAGCGTCTCGCATTGCAGCGGGATGATGACCTCGTCTGCGGCAGCAAGCGCGTTAATCGTGATGATTCCTAGCGACGGCGAGCAGTCGATGATCATCCAGTCGTAGTCGTTGGCGACAGCCGCCAAGGCATCACGCACGACGAACTCGCGACCAGCTCGGGAAGCCAGCAACTGATCGGCGCCGGCAAGATCTATGCGGGCGGGCAGGATGTCGATTCCGTCGGCGGTCTTCAGCACGACATCACTGATCTCGGTGCCGCGCAGCACGTCCATCGCACCGCGCTCGAGATCCTCCGGATCCCAGCCGAGGCAGAAGGTGGCGCAGGCCTGGGCGTCGAGATCGACAAGCAAGACGCGCTGGCCGGCCTCGACGAGGGCGGCGGCAAGATTCACGGCCGAGGTGGTCTTGGCCACCCCGCCCTTCTGATTGGCCAGGGCGAGAATGCGTGCCATCTGCCCTGCCTCCCCTCGAATCGCGTTGTGGCCTGCAAGCCTAGGCAGGTGAAGTCGATGAGCCATCGCCGCGGGGTTTCATCGTGCCCTCACGCGGGTAGGACCCTCTCGTGACGGATGACCGTGAGCTCAGGTGGGATCTCCCCTGGGATGACACGGCCCCCGCTCAGGCTCGCCGCCTGCTTGCTTCCGCATTGGGCCCACGGGCAGCCGATGACCTGCTGCTGATTGCCTCCGAGCTCGTCACGAATGCCTATCGCCACGGCCTGGCGCCTCTACTTCTCTGCGCTCGCCAGGATGACTCGCAGGTCGAGGTCGAGATCGAGCAGACGACCGCCGAGACCCGACCGGAAGTGCTCGAGGTGGACGAACGCGCGCTTGGTGGCCGCGGCCTCTCGCTCGTAAATCAACTCGCTGATGCCTGGCAGTGGACGGAGTCTGAGGGACGCCTGCGCGTGAGCGCCATCCTGCGACTGCGCTAGAGCAGGCCGTTCTCTCGCATGTAGTCGAGCAGCATTGGCGTGGTCTCGAGCTCGCGAATCTCATGCAGGCTGAAGAAGCCAGCATCGGTGGCATCATCACCGGGGCGCACAGGCAGGCGATCACTGGTGTGCATCAGGAACTCACGGATGTGGAAAGTGCCACCACCGGGTGCCGGCCGCAGCGCCGGGCCGAGCTCACGCTCGATGGTGACGTGCAGGCCGGTTTCCTCCATCACCTCGCGAATGATGGCCTCCTCGGATGTCTCATCGGGCTCGACTCGACCCCCGGGAAATGCCCAGGTGCCCTTGGACG
The DNA here is from genome assembly GCA_051006695.1 of Candidatus Nanopelagicales bacterium. Classification (GTDB taxonomy): domain Bacteria; phylum Actinomycetota; class Actinomycetes; order S36-B12; family S36-B12; genus CAIKZY01. The sequence goes on along the minus strand of JBPCSY010000199.1, from coordinate 1,274 downwards.
GCTCATTGGCCCGGCGCACGAGGCAGATGCGGTTCTCGTTGTCGAAAATGACAGCGCCGACGCAGGGGATCATCTCCCCCGCGCCGGCGTCAGTCGAGTCAGTCATCACGAACGAGTCTTGTATTCCTCGAGCAGGCGACGCGCGATGATCATGCGCTGGATGTCTGCGGTGCCTTCGCCAATAAGCAGCATTGGTGCTTCGCGGTACAGGCGCTCGATCTCGTATTCCTTCGAGTAGCCGTAGCCGCCGTGAATACGGAAGGAGTCTTCGACGACCTCCTTGCAGTACTCGCTGGCGAGGTACTTGGCCATTCCGGCTTCCATGTCATTGCGCTCGCCGGAATCCTTCTTGCGGGCGGCCATGACCATCATCTGGTGCGCGGCCTCGACCTTGACGGCCATGTCGGCCAGCCGGAAGGCCACTGCCTGATGCTCGTGAATCTGCTTGCCGAATGTCACGCGCTGCTGCGAATACTCGACGCCGAGTTCGAAGGCGCGAATTGCGATGCCGCACGCACGCGCGGCGACGTTCACGCGGCCGACCTCGACGCCATCCATCATCTGGTAGAAGCCCTTGCCCGGCACTCCACCGAGAAGATCGTCATTGCTCAGCTGCAGGTTGTCCATGACGAGCTCAGTGGTGTCGACACCCTTGTAGCCCATCTTCTCGATCTTGCCCGGGATGGTCAGGCCGGGGCGAACCTCGCCGAAGCCAGGGGTCTTCTCGATGAGGAAGGTCGACATCTTCTTGTAGACCGACGAGCCTTCCGGCGCCTCTGCATCGGTACGCACGAGAACAGCAACGAGAGTCGAGGAACCGCCATTGGTCAGCCACATCTTCTGGCCGTTGAGCTTCCAGCCCTCGCCGTCGCGCACGGCCTTGCTCGTGATCGCCGAGACATCGGAGCCGCAACCCGGCTCGGACATCGAGAACGCACCGCGAACCTCGCCGGTGGCCATGCGAGGCAGGTAGTTCTGCTTCTGCTCCTCGGTGCCGTGCTGCATGAGCATGTAAGCCACGATGAAATGCGTGTTGATGACACCGCTGACCGGCATCCAGCCGCGAGCGATCTCCTCGACCACGAGTGCGTACGTGAGCAGTGACTCGCCGAGGCCGCCGTACTCCTCGGGGATCATCAGGCCGAAGAGGCCGAGCTCCTTGAGGTCCTCCACGATCTCGGTGGGGTACTCGTCCTTGTGCTCGAGCTCGGTGGCGACCGGGAGGATCTTCTCGTCCACGAACTCGCGGACGGTCTTGAGGATCTCTTCCTGGA
>JBPCSY010000198.1:0-3627 GCA_051006695.1 Candidatus Nanopelagicales bacterium | reverse complement strand
CATGCGTCCGACATCAACTCGGTATCCGGAATCGTGTTGCCAGGTGGCGAGTCCACGACCATCTCCAAGCTCGCGGTGATCGACGGTCTCATGGAACCACTGCGTCTGGCGGCGTCCTCGGGGCTACCCGTCTACGGCTCCTGCGCCGGGATGATCCTCCTTGCAGATCGAATCCTCGACGGACGGCCCGGTCAAGAGACCATCGGCGGGATCGACATGACCGTTCGACGAAATGCCTTCGGTCGCCAGGTCGACTCGTTCGAGGGGGGCATTGATCTCCAAGGAATCCACGGCGATCCCTTTCCCGGCATCTTCATCCGCGCTCCTTGGGTCGAGGAGATCGGGGCGAATGTCGAGGTGCTTGGCAGGGTGGGCGCCGGGCTTGCCGAGGGTAGGATCGTGGCCGTTCGCGAGCGGAATCTCATTGCCACGAGTTTCCATCCCGAGCTGACCGGGGATACCCGAGTTCATCGGTACTTTGTCGAGATGGTGAGGCAGGCAGCATGAGCGGCCATTCCAAGTGGGCGACGACCAAGCACAAGAAGGCCGTCATCGACGCCAAGCGAGGCAAGCTCTTCGCTCGCATGATCAAGAATATTGAGGTTGCCGCCCGCACTGGTGGTGCCGACCCGGCCGGCAATCCCACGTTGTACGACGCCATTCAGAAGGCGAAGAAGAGCTCGGTACCTGCCGACAACATCGAGCGTGCCGTCAAGCGCGGTTCCGGTGCGGAGACCGGCGGCGCCGACTGGCAGACGATCATGTACGAGGGCTATGGCCCCAATGGCGTGGCTGTGCTCATCGAGTGCCTCACCGATAACCGCAACAGAGCGGCCGGTGAGGTTCGCGTCGGGATGACCCGCAACGGCGGCTCAATGGCAGATCCGGGATCCGTCTCCTACCTCTTCACGCGCAAAGGCGTCGTGATCGTCCCCAAGACCACCGATCTCACCGAGGACGATCTTCTGATGGTGGTCCTCGATGCGGGAGCCGAAGAGGTCAATGACCTGGGGGAGTCCTTCGAGGTCGTCTCGGAAGCCACTGACCTGGTGGCTGTGCGCACCGCCGTTCAGGCCGCCGGTATGGACTACGAGTCCGCTGATTCCACCTTCATGCCCACCATGACCGTCGAGCTGGACGAGGAGGGCGCTCGCAAGGTGTTCCGCCTGATTGAAGCCCTCGAGGACTGCGATGACATCCAGAATGTCTACGCCAACTTCGATGTCAGCGACGAGGTCATGGCGGCGATCGACTAGAGCCAGTGCCTCGATTCGCCGCGCCGTATCAGTGCTTGGCGAGGCTCCGGATCCCGATTAGAGTGTCGAACACATGTTCGGATAACTCTCGGAGGTTGCATGCGCGTTCTCGGGATTGATCCCGGACTCACCCGTTGTGGGGTAGCCGTGATCTCCGGTGCACCCGGACGCCGACTTGATGCCCTGTACATCGGCGTGATCACCACGCCACCCGACCTGCCCCTTCCCGAAAGGCTGCTCCTGGTCGAACGGGCCCTGGAGGCTCTGGTAGCTGAGTTCGAGCCCGAGGTCGTGGCGGTCGAGCGAGTGTTCAGTCAGCACAATGTGCGTAGTGCGATGGGCACGGCTCAGGCGGCCGCAATGGGTTTCCTTGTCGCAGCCCGTCGCGGAATTCCTGTGGCCACGCACACGCCGACCGAGGTGAAGGCGGCCGTGACCGGTAATGGTCGTGCAGATAAGGCCCAGGTCACGTCCATGGTCACCCGACTCCTCCAACTCCCTGCCCCGCCGAAGCCCGCTGACGCCGCCGACGCCGTGGCCATCGCGGTGTGTCACGTATGGCGAGGTGCCGCCGCGTCCAAGATTGCCGCAGCCCTTCAGGCGGCTGCCCGGTGATCGCCTTCGTTCGCGGAAGCGTGGCCAGTATTGGCGGCGACACTCTCGTCATCGACGTGGGCCCGATCGGCATGACGGTAACGGTTACCCCGGCAACGGCTCTTTCGTTGCGCATTGGCGAGCATGTTCAGCTCATCACCTCGATGGTGATTCGCGAGGATGCCTGGACCGTGTACGGATTCCTAGATTCGGACGAGAGGTCGGTGTTCGAGCTCCTGCAGACCGTGAACGGGATCGGTCCGCGCATTGCGCTGGCGGTACTGGCCGCGATGAACCCGGATGACCTGCGGCGAGCCATCGCCGCTGAGGACTCCAAGAGTCTGACCAAGATCTCCGGGCTCGGCGCCAAGGGTGCGCAACGAGTGATTCTCGAGCTGCGTGACCGCATCGGCACACCCGTGTCCGGAGTGAGCACGACGAGTGAACCGGCGTCGGGTTGGCAGTCCAGCGTGCATGCGGGGCTCACCTCCCTGGGCTGGTCCGGCCGGGAGGCCGACGCCGCGATCAGTGAGGTGGGGGCCTTAGCTGATGACCAACTACGCGAGGGCGCGGCAGACATCCCGACCCTTCTGAAGGCAGCCTTGCGATCACTGGACAGGTCCTGACATGTCCCGTGATGAGAGCATCGTTGACGCTCAGGGATATCCGGAGGACCTCGCTGTCGAGGGTGCCCTCCGTCCCACCAGGCTTGCCGACTTCGTCGGCCAGGAGCGAGTGAAATCCCAGCTCGGACTCGTGCTGGAAGCCGCGGGGCGTCGTCAGCGCCCCGCCGATCACGTGCTATTGAGTGGCCCACCCGGCCTCGGAAAGACCACTCTGGCCACCATCATCGCGACTGAGATGCAGGCGCCGCTGCGCATCACTTCAGGGCCTGCACTCCAGCATGCAGGCGATGTCGCCGCCGTTCTCTCGAGTCTCCAACCCGGCGAGGTTCTCTTCCTCGACGAGATCCATCGCACGTCCCGTCCCGCAGAGGAAATGCTCTATCTCGCCATGGAGGACTTCCGTGTCGATGTCGTCGTAGGCAAGGGGCCAGGAGCGACAGCGATCCCGCTCGATATCGCGCCGTTCACCCTTGTGGGAGCGACTACCCGTGCAGGGCTGCTGCCCAGCCCCTTGCGAGATCGGTTCGGCTTCACTGCCCACCTGGACTACTACGATCCAACCGACCTGATCGTCATCATCGCGCGCTCGGCATCACTTCTTGAGATGAGTATTTCCGATGAGGGCGCTGCCGAGATAGCAGGTCGTTGCCGAGGTACTCCGCGTATCGCCAATCGACTCCTGCGGCGAGTGCGCGACTGGGCACAGGTCCACGGAAGTGGTGATATTGACCTGGTCACGGCACAGGCCGCGCTCGATCTCTACGAGGTTGATCACCTCGGTCTCGATCGCATTGACCGAGCGGTGCTCGATCTCCTGGTGCGTCGCTTTGGTGGGGGGCCCGTCGGGTTGTCGACTCTGGCGGTGGCGGTCGGCGAGGAGCCGGAGACCATTGAGACCGTTGCTGAGCCGTTCCTCGTACGCCTCGGGCTCGTGATGCGCACCCCCCGGGGACGAGTGGCCACGCAGGCGGCATGGGCACATCTCGGATTGCGTCCCGAGACCTCACAAGGCACGCTCGATCTGTAGCTCCTGGGGTAGCAGATAGGCTGTTCGAACCATGTGCCCGCCGGGCCTATCAAGGAGTAGTTCATGGAAAGCATCGGCAGTTTCCTGCCCCTCATCCTGATCGTCGCCGTGTTCTACCTCCTGG
>JBPCSY010000197.1:0-2777 GCA_051006695.1 Candidatus Nanopelagicales bacterium | reverse complement strand
GCCAGGAATGGTCCGCATCGCCGGGTGCGCCAGGCAGATCGTCATCGCGGAGGGAATTTTCGTATCGGGCTCCGGTGGCGCTACCGATCTCCTCCAGCACCTTTGACGGGAACACCTCCGAACCGAAGATCACCGGCACCTTCTGCGCCTTGACCTGGTCGATCAGTGCAGCCAGCTCGGCCGGGCTGGGATCCTCGAAGTTCTTCGGCTGGAGTGCACCGATGATCTGCCAGCCAAAGTCCTTCGCGAAGTAGGCGTAGGCATCGTGGTACGTCAGCAGCTTGAGTGAGCCGGCCGGGACGGTCGCCTGATCTGCGCGCAGCGCATCGGCGAGTGAAGTGGCCTGTGCGGCAAAGGCCTCGTAATTGGCCGAGTAGTACGCAGCGTTCCCGGGATCCCTCTTCGAGAGCTCATCGCGAATGACCGCGGCGTACTTGATCGCGTAAAGCGGGTCGGTCCACAAGTGCGGGTTCGGCTTGCCCTCCTCCTTGGGGAAGGAGAAGTCGTAGATGTAGTCGGACTCAGGGATGACCGCCGTGCCGATCTCCACGAGATCCGCACCCGACTTCATGTTGGCCTGGGCGAGCTCCATGGTCGGATCCTCGAGCTTGAGCCCGTTCACGAAGACGATGTCAGCATCGCTGAGCAGCCTGGCCACCGAGGGCTCAGGCTCGAAGGTGTGACTATTCGTGCCCTCGGGCACGATGCCCTCAATGCGGGCCTTGTCCCCGGCGATGCTTGCCGCGATCGAGGTGATCGGGGAGACCGTGGTGGCGACCAGCAGGCCTTCGTCGGTGCCCGACGAGGCAGCTGAGCCCGAGGAGCTGCAGGCGGCAAGGGCCAGCGGGAGCACGACGAGTGCTGCCAGGGCAGGGCGAAAGCGCATCAAGGTTCCTAAGTGGAGGGAGGACTACTTGCGAATTATATGCAATAAGGCGCAATCCCGCAGAGCCACCGCCTCCTGACCGTGGCGTAGGCTGAGGCCGTGACCGACCCCAGCACCGTCGACCTCCAGGCCGAGCTTGCGGCAGCCCGCGAGGAACTCGCAGCCAGCATTGCCGAGCTCAAGGCCCAGGCGAGCCCTGGCGCCATCGCCGAGCGCGGTAAGCGTGCGGTCACCGGCTTCTTCACCACCGCCGAGGGTGGTGTGAACGTCAGGCGCGTGGCGATCGTGGGCGGCGTTGTCATCGGCATCGTCGCGATCAAGCTTCTGCGTCGCCGCTAGCCGAGGGCGATTTGTCGCGACATTGAGTCGCACGTTATGTTTTACCCACAACTGAATACCTCATCAAGAGGGGCAGAGGGAAACGGCCCAATGAAGCCCCGGCAACCTACCCAGCATCAATCGACGAGATTCCATCTCCGAGGCCGCTGGATTTCGGTGCCAACTCCGACCTGACAACCAGGACAGATGAGCAAGAGAGAGGCCTCGTCATGACTGTTACCACCACACCGGCCATCGGCTCTGCCGTCGCGCTCAAATGCCGTGAGTGCGGAACGCGTTATCCGCTCGATGCGAGCTACGCCTGCTACGAGTGCTTCGGCCCCCTCGAGGTGGCTTATGAGCTGGGCAGCGTGACCCGCGCGCAGATCGAGAGCGGACCGAACTCCATGTGGCGCTACGAAGCGCTGCTGCCCGTCGTGCCCGGCGCCGATGCGCGCCCGGGTCTGCAGGCCGGCTGCACCAAGCTGGTGCGCGCGGACAACCTCGCCCGCGAGCTCGGGGTGAAGACCCTGTGGGTCAAGGATGACTCGGGCAACCCGACCCATTCATTCAAGGACCGCGTTGTCGCCGTAGCCCTCGAGAATGCCCGTCGCCTTGGCTTCGAGACCATCGCCTGTGCCTCGACCGGCAATCTGGCCAACGCCGTAGCCGCGGCCGGCGCTCGAGCTGGCCTCAAGTCAGTCGTGTTCGTGCCCTCGAATCTCGAGGCCGGAAAGATCGTGACCACTGCGGTCTACGGCGGAACTCTTGTCGCCATCGACGGCAATTACGACGACGTCAATCGGCTCTGCACCGAAGTGGCTGCCTCGCGTAACTGGGGTTTCGTCAACGTGAACCTGCGTCCGTACTACGCCGAGGGAAGTAAGACGGTCGGTTATGAGGTCGCGGAGCAACTTGGTTGGCGCCTGCCCGATGCAGTCGTGTCGCCGGTGGCCTCGGGCTCATTGCTCACCAAGGTCGACAAGGCCTTCCGTGAGTTCATCGATCTCGGCCTGGTCGCTGAGCACCCCTACGCGATCTACGGCGCACAGGCCACTGGCTGCTCACCGGTCTCGCAGGCCTTCAACTCCGGTCAGGATGTCATCCGCCCGGTCAAGCCCGACACCATCGCGAAGTCGCTCGCGATCGGCAATCCGGCTGACGGGCCATACGCACTCGATGTCGTGCGCCGCACCAACGGCGCAATCGCCGATGTCACCGACGAGGAAGTGGTCGAGGGCATCACGTTGCTCGCGCGCACCGAGGGCATCTTTGCCGAGACCGCCGGCGGCGTTGTCGTCGCGACCTACCGCAAGCTGCTCCGCGAGGGCCGCATCGATCCCTCCGCCGAGACCGTACTTCTCAACACCGGCGATGGTCTCAAGACCCTCGACGCCGTTGAGGCAACCTCCAAGCCCACCATGGTCATCAGCCCGTCATATGACGAGTTCGAGGCCGAATACTCGAAGGTCGTGTCATGAGCGCATCTGTCCGAATTCCCACCATTCTTCGCACGTACACCGGCGGCGCCGCTGAGGTCACGGCCGAGGGTGCCACGCTTCAGGATTTCCTG
>JBPCSY010000196.1:0-3030 GCA_051006695.1 Candidatus Nanopelagicales bacterium | reverse complement strand
GGAGGGTTCTGGGCCACGGCACTCATAGACGTCAGCCTACTGACTGGTGGCACCTCGGCCCTAGCCCCATGATTGGCTAGGGTCAGCATGTGACGATTGCCGCGCTGCCGCCCCTGTCCTGGACCCCCTCCGACGATGACGCTGTGCGCCATCTGCGCGCTCTGGCTGCCGATGCGGTCCAGAACGTCGGTAATGGCCATCCGGGCACCGCCATGGCCTTGGCCCCCGCCGCGTACCTGCTCTTCCAGAAGGTGATGCAGCACGATCCCAGTGACCCGCGCTGGCTCGGGCGAGATCGATTCGTTCTCTCGTGTGGGCACTCGAGCCTGACCCTGTACTCGCAGCTCTTCCTCGCCGGCTATGGCCTGTCGATCGACGATCTACGCTCATTCCGCCAGGCAGGCTCTCTAACGCCCGGTCACCCCGAGTACAGGCACACGGCAGGTGTCGAGACCACCACCGGGCCACTCGGGGCGGGCTTGTCCACCGCCGTGGGCATGGCGATGTCAGCGCGTTATGAGCGAGGTCTCCTGGATCCCGCTGCCCCCGCGGGTGCGAGCCCCTTCGACCACCGAGTGTTCGTCTTCGCCTCTGACGGTGATCTTGAAGAGGGGGTCACATCGGAAGCCTCGTCCCTTGCCGGGACTCAGCAGCTCGGCAATCTGATCGTGATCTGGGATGACAATCGAATTTCCATCGAAGGGGACACGGCTCTCGCTTTCACCGAGAACGTCTGCGAGCGATACCGCGCCTACGGATGGGATGTCCATGAGGTCCCCCTGGCGGCCGATGGAAGCGCCGATGTCGCCGGCCTCTACGCGGCCATCGTCTCGGCAACGGCCTCGCCACAACCGAGTTTCATTCGGCTTTCAACTGTCATTGCCTGGCCTGCACCCCAGGCGAAGGGGACGGCAAAGTCTCACGGTTCTGCGCTCGGTGCCGAAGAGGTCTCCGCGATCAAGACGGAACTCGGCCTTGATCCGTCATTGACCTTCCAGTTCGACGAGACGCTCCTGGGAGATATTCGCACCGCGCTGTCCGATCGCGTGTCTACCGCTCGCACAGCCTGGGATACGTCCTATGCCTCATGGCGCACATCCCAGCCCGATCACGCGGCACTCCTCGATCGCCTCCTGAACCATGAACTTCCGATGGGGATCGAAGCGGCCTACCCGCAGTACGACCTCGGATCCTCGGTGTCGACCCGCAAGGCTTCGGGCGAGGTCATCAACGCCGTCGCGGTACTCATGCCCGAGCTCTGGGGCGGTTCGGCAGACCTCGCGGAGAGCAACAACACCACTATTGAGGGCGGGAAGAGCTTCCTGCCCGATGGCAGCGGTCTCCCCGACACCTCCCCCTACGGCCGCATTCTCCACTTCGGAATTCGCGAGCACGCGATGGGTTCGATCCTCAACGGCATCGCACTCGACACTCTCACTCGCCCCTTCGGCGGAACATTCATGGTGTTCAGCGACTACATGCGCGGTGCCGTTCGCCTGACCGCCCTGATGAACCTCGCCGTCACGTACATCTGGACTCACGACTCCATCGGACTAGGCGAGGATGGCCCTACCCATCAGCCGGTCGAGCATCTGTGGGCACTGCGCGCAATTCCCAACCTTGCAATCATCCGCCCGGCAGACGCGAATGAGACATCGGCCGCGTGGCAGGGCATCCTGTCCCGACGCGCACCCGCCGGTCTGATCCTTACTCGGCAGAACGTGCCGACCCTGGTCCCCGCGGGTGATGCAGTAAGTGGCGTGGTTCGGGGCGCCTACGTGCTTCGTGACAGCGCTGATCCGCAGGTCCTCCTGCTTGCGACCGGATCCGAAGTCCAATTGGCCCTGGCCGCAGCCGACATTCTCGAGTCAGAAGGTGTCGCCGCTCGAGTCATCTCGATGCCATGCCTCGAGTGGTTCGATGCACAGGATGCGACCTACCGCCAGAGCGTATGGCCCTCCGCCGTGCACGCTCGAGTCTCCGTCGAGGCCGGAGCCACCCTCGGGTGGTGGAAGTACCTGGGCACTGACGGTCGGGCAATCGGACTCGATCACTTCGGCGCGAGCGCCGACTATCAGGTGCTCTACCGTGAGTTCGGCATCACCGTCGAGGCCATCGTCGCCGCTGCCCACGAGTCACTCGCGTCTGATTCAGGGAAGCAGTCATGACCCGGTGCCTCGAGGAGCTCACCGTCCTCGGTGTTTCGGTGTGGCTCGATGACCTCAGTCGGGAGCGGCTGATCACGGGCAACCTCGCTGAGCTTGTTCGAACCTCATATGTTCGCGGCGTCACCACGAATCCGGCTATCTTCCAAAAGGCCATCTCCGACAAGGCCGATGCGTATGCCCAGGACCTCGCGCGCCTGACTGCTGAAGGCCTCGATGTCGACCAGGTGATCAGAACTCTCCCGACAGACGACGTGCGTGCTGCTTGCGACATCCTCGAGCCCGTGTGCAATGCGAGCGACGGCGTCGATGGCCGTGTATCCATCGAGGTAGACCCACGCCTCGCACATGACACCGCGGGCACCTCGAGCCAAGTCGTCGAGCTGTGGAATCTCGTCGAGCGTCGAAATGTGCTCATCAAGATCCCGGCGACCAAGGCTGGCCTTCCGGCCATCACTGCGGCAATTGGAGCCGGCATCAGCGTCAACGTCACGCTGATCTTCTCCGTCGATCGCTACCGCGAGGTTGTTGATGCGTACCTCGCCGGCCTCGAGATCGCGCTCGCGGCAGGACGGGATCTCAGCACGATCCATTCGGTCGCGAGCTTCTTCGTGAGTCGCGTCGACACGGAGATCGATCGGCGTCTGGACGTGATCGGCACTGAGCAGGCCGCCGCGCTGCGTGGAAAGGCCGGGCTCGCCAATGCGCGCCTCGCGTGGGCTGCCCACGAAGACATCCTCGCGAGCCGTCGGTGGGCAGAACTCGCCTTGTCCGGCGCCCTTCCGCAGCGTCCCCTCTGGGCATCCACAGGCGTGAAGGATCCCGCATATGACGACACGATGTACGTCGTGGACCTGGCAGTTGC
>JBPCSY010000195.1:0-2652 GCA_051006695.1 Candidatus Nanopelagicales bacterium | reverse complement strand
CCGCAAGGTGGTGGCGGAGCGAATCGCTCCCCCGGGGGAGGTGATCACGCCCCTCGACGAGGCTGCCACTGCGCTCGCCGTCGACGAGCTACGCGATGCCGGGATCAACTCCATCTGCATCTGCTTCCTATTCGCGTTCCTGAATCCTGAACACGAGGTGCGCGCCGGGCAGATTGCGCGCGAACGTCACCCCGAGGCCGACATCACGCTGTCTCATCAAGTGACTGCGCAGTACCGGGAGTTTGAGCGCTTCACGACCGCGGCCGTCAACGCGTTCGTGAAGCCGAAGGTGCGCCGCTACTTCGAGCAGCTTGCGCGCGGCTATCGCGAAGCCGGCTTCGTCGCACCGATCCGCGTCATGCAATCAAATGGCGGAGTCGCCGATATTGAGAACGCCGGCGAACGACCTGTCAACGTACTGCTCTCGGGACCGGCAGCCGGCGTCATCGCCGCCAAGCACCTCGGGGACACCCACGGGCACCGCAATCTCATCACCCTCGACATCGGCGGAACCTCGGCCGACATCTCGCTGATTCCCGGCAAGCTCGTCGAATCCAATCCTCTCCAGAACCTGATCGGGGGCTATCCCGTACTCGCGCCCAAGCTCGATGTCTCGGCGATCGGCGCCGGTGGTGGCTCGGTGGCCTGGGTTGATCCGGCTGGCGCGTTCCAAGTCGGTCCACGCAGCGCGGGCGCCGTGCCCGGTCCAGCCTGCTACGGCAAGGGCGGCACCGAAGCGACGGTAACCGATGCGCACGTCGTGCTCGGCCGCGTTGACGCCAACTCCTACCTTGCGGGCCGGATGACGCTCGACACTGCCGCCTCGCACACCGCTGTCGAGGCGATCGGCGGGAAATTCGGCATGTCACCGCCTGAGGCTGCGCTCGCGATCCTGCGGATCGTCAATGCCAACATGGTTCGCGAGATCCGCGTTCATTCAATCAGGCGCGGCTATGACCCTCGCGAATGCACGCTCGTTCCGTTCGGCGGTGCGGGTCCGCTTCACGCGTGCGAGGTGGCTGACGAGCTCGATGTCCCCCGGATCCTCGTACCGCCCGCGCCTGGCGTGACGTCGGCTCGTGGTCTGCTGGCCACCGACCTCCGCTACGACGTCGTGCGCACCGTCTCCGTGTTGCTGCAGAACGCCGAGCTTCCAGCCCTCGAAACCACCTTCGAGGACATGGAGCGCGATACGCTCTCGCGCTTCGGCACGGATACGGGTCCCGCGCCAACGCTCTCGCGCCGCGCCGACTGCCGGTACGCCGGCCAGGGCTACGAGCTGCCGATCTCGTTCGACGGAATCGACGGAGACTGGCAGGGCAAGGTCGCCGAGTCCTTCCACGCGCAGCACATGGCGGAGTACGGGTTCAACTTTCCGGCGACGCCGATCCAGATCGTCAACCTGCGGGTCACCGCCGTCTCGGCGATCGAGGCCCGACCCACGACCCAGGTGCCCCGCGGGGGCGAAGACCCTGCTTCGGCCCGCACCGGCTCGCGCGAGATCCTCTTCTCAATCACCGATGGCCCCGTAACGGCCGACACGTACGATCGCGCGCTGCTGGTAGCCGGCAACCGCATCGACGGCCCCGCCGTCATCAACGAAATGGATTCCACCGTCGTTGTCACCCCGGACTTCTCCGGTGAGGTGCTCGGCGATGGCACGCTCCTGCTGACCCGGAAGGAGGCCTGAGATGGCCGACCAGACGATCGATCCCGTCCTGCTGCAGGTGATCGGCGGCGAGCTTGACTCGATCGCCAAGGAGATGGCACATCAGCTCATCCGCTCGTCGTACTCGGTGATCATCCGCGAGTCCGAGGACATGGGCTGTGCGTTGCTGAACCGCAAGTGCGAGGAGATTGCCGAGTCCGACTCGACGCCATTCCACGTTGGCTCGCTCGTCGAGTACTGCTCTGGCGCGATGCAGACGATCGAGCAACGCGGCTGGGAGCTCAAGCCCGGGGACGTCCTGATCCACAACCACCCCTATCTCGGCGCGAGCCATTCACTCGACATCGGCGTGATCGTGCCGATCTTCTGGGAGGGCGAGCTCGTCGCGTTCTCCGCCAACACGGCGCACCATCTCGACATCGGCGGCGCGCAGCCAGGTGCCACGATGAACCTCTTCGACATGTTCGCCGAGGGGCGCATCTTCAACGCCAACTTTCTCTATCGAGAGGGAATCAAGGACGAGAACATGTGGGCCTTCTTCGAGGGCAACGTCCGTGCACCGCGCGAGGTGATCGGCGACCTCGAGTGCCAGGTCGCCGCTGCCAAGCACGGCGAGACGCGCATGCTGCAACTCATCGAGAAGCATGGCTGGGAGACCGTGGATCGCTACTCGACCGCCCTGATCGACTATCTCGAGCGCCTGTTGCGCACGGAGCTCGAGAAGGTCCCGGACGGCGTCTACACGGCCGAGGGCTGGTTGGATGACAACGGCATCGATCGGGGCGTCCACGAGAAGATGGTCGTCAAGGTGATCGTGGAAGGCGACGAGGTGACCGTCGATCTCACCGACACGCCGCCCCAGCGACCGAACTCGCTCAACACTCCCTTCGGCGGTTCGACCAAGGTGGGCGTCTTCAGCCTCTTTCGCACGCTGCTGCTGGACGCCGCGCTGACGGAGCAGTACATCCCAGCCAATTCCGGCG
>JBPCSY010000194.1:0-4490 GCA_051006695.1 Candidatus Nanopelagicales bacterium | reverse complement strand
AGGCCGGTGATCATCTCGAAGATGTCGAGGATGAGCTCGCGCTCGCGGAAGCCGAAGGTCATCGCGGTGAGCGCACCGAGCTCCATGCCACCGGTGGCGAGTGCGACCAGGTGGGAGGAGATGCGATTGAGCTCCATCATCATCACGCGGATGACGTTGGCCCGCTCGGGAATCTGGTCGGTGATGCCCAGCAGTTTCTCGACGGCCAGGCAGTAGGCGGTCTCGTTGAAGAACGGGGCCAGGTAGTCCATGCGAGTGACGAAGGTGACGCCCTGCGTGAACGAGCGGAACTCCATGTTCTTCTCGATGCCGGTGTGCAGGTAGCCGATACCGCAGCGAGCCTCAGTGACGGTCTCGCCCTCGATCTCGAGGATCAGGCGGAGCACGCCGTGGGTCGACGGATGCTGCGGACCCATGTTGACGACGATGCGCTCCTTCTCCCCGTCAGGTGCGGCGGAGATGGTGTCCCAGTCGCCGCCGGAGACGGAGTAGACCTTGCCCTCAGTGGTCTCGTACGAGCCTGCGTACGAGTCAGTGCCCGTATCGGCACTCGAGTAGGTGATGTTCTCGGTCGACATCAGTTGTACGACCTCCGCTGATCCGGGGGCGGCGTTGTGGCGCCCTTGTACTCGACGGGAATTCCGCCGAGGGGGTAGTCCTTGCGCTGCGGGTGACCCGGCCAGTCGTCGGGCATTGCAATGCGGGTGAGTGCGGGATGACCCTCGAACACGATGCCGAAGAAATCCCAGGTCTCTCGCTCATGCCAGTCACAGGTCGGGTAGATGCCGACGATCGACGGGATGCGCGGATTGGCATCGGGTGCCGCAACCTCGACGCGCACGCGACGGTTGTGGGTGATGGAGAGAAAGTGGTAAACCGCGTGCAGCTCGCGACCGGCCTCGAGCGGATAGTGCACGCCGCTCACTCCGACGCAAAGCTCGAAGCGCAAGCCCGGCTCATCGCGAAGGGTCGTGACGAAATCGACGATCTTCGAACGCTCGACGAAGAAGGTGACCTCGCCACGATCGACGACGACCTTCTCGATGGAATCGTTGATGCCCCGCGCCGCGAGCGAGAGATCAAGCTCATCAGCTAGCTCGTCGAAGTCGCCGCCGTACGGGCGCTGCGATGCCGGCGGAAGCACGATGGCCTCGACCAGGCCGCCGAAGCCGCTGGTGTCGCCCGAACCGGCCACGCCGAACGCGCCCTCGCGCACGGCGATGACATCGAGGGGTGCGACACCTGAGGGCACCACAGGGATGAGGTTGTCGCTCAACGCAGCAGTCCCTTCATCTCGAGGGTGGACGGTGCGGCCAGGGCTGCGGCTTCGAGCTCGATGATCTCCGCCTTGCGGTTCGGGCCGAGCTTGGTGTCCTGGATCTTGTCGTGCAGCTTGAGGATCGCGTCGATGAGCATCTCCGGGCGCGGCGGGCAGCCGGGGAGGTAGATGTCGACGGGAACGACGTGGTCAACGCCCTGAACAATCGCGTAGTTATTGAACATTCCGCCGCTCGAGGAGCATGCGCCCATCGCGAGAACCCACTTCGGGCCGGGCATCTGATCGTAGATCTGGCGCAGGACGGGAGCCATCTTCTGGCTGACGCGACCGGCCACGATCATCAGATCAGCCTGGCGCGGCGAGGCGCGGAACACCTCCATGCCAAAGCGCGCGATGTCGAAGCGCGGGCCGCCGACGGCCATCATCTCGATGGCACAGCAGGCAAGGCCGAAGGTGGCGGGCCACAGCGAGCCCTTGCGGGCGTAGCCCGCGAACTTCTCGACGGTCGTCAGCAAGACGCCGGACGGCAATGCCTCTTCAAGACCCATGAGTTTTCCCTTAGTCCCACTCGAGTCCGCGTCGGCGCCATACGTAGGCGTAGACGACGAGGACGGTGACGATGAAGATGATCATTTCGATAAGCCCGAAGATCGCGAGCTGGTCGAATGCGACCGCCCACGGGTACAAGAAGACGATCTCGATGTCGAAGACGATGAAGAGCATCGCCGTCAGGTAGTACTTGACGGGGAATCGCCCGCCTCCGACCGGCTGCGGAGTGGGCTCGATGCCGCACTCGTAGGCGTCGTACTTCGCCCGGTTGTACCGCTTGGGACCGGTGAAGGTCGCGGTGATCACCGAGAATGCGGCGAAGCCGAATGCCAGAAGGCCGAGAACCAGGATGGGGGTGTAGACGTTCACCGCTCCCGCAACTCCTCATCGATCAATGTGAATGATCGCTTCACCGCTTGCGCAATTGTGAAAGGGTTCACGACCGACGCAAGCATAGTGCCCGCGGATGCATGTCGATAACCGACGGGTACCCCTAGGCCTTAGGGGCGAAACCCCGATGAATCGCAACGATTCCGCCGGTGAGATCACGCCACTGCACGCGCTCCCAGCCAGCCTCGGCAAGGTCAGCGGCGAGCTCGCGCTGGTCGGGCCAGGCCCGAATTGACTCGGCCAGGTAGACGTAGGCCTCGGGGTTGGTGGCCACCGCCCGCGCCACCGGCGGCAGGGCCTTCATCAGGTACTCGGTATAGACCGTGCGCAGCGGGCCCCAGGTCGGGTGGGAAAACTCGCAGACCACCAGGCGGCCCCCCGGGCGCACCACTCGGCGCAGCTCGGCCAGGCCGGCATGGCGGTCGGCCAGGTTGCGCAGGCCGAAGGAGATCGTGGCCGCGTCGAAGGAGGCGTCCTTATAGGGCAGATGGAGCCCGTCACCAGCCACGAAGGGCAGGCCGGGCTGGCGCTCACGGCCCACATTGAGCATCCCGAGGCTGAAATCCGTGGGCACCACGAAGGCACCGGCCCGGGCGAACGGCTCGCTGGAGGTACCCGTGCCGGCGGCGAGATCGAGAATGCGCTCCCCCGGCTTGGGGTCGACGGCCGCCACGACGGCCTTGCGCCACTGGCGGGTCTGCCCGGCGGCAAGGACGTCATTGGTGATGTCGTAGCGCTTGGCCACGCCATCGAACATCGCCGCGACGTCTACTGGCTCCTTGGTGAGGTCTGCTCGCACCTGCTGAACTTAGCAACTGCCCATACGCTGTGCAGATGCAAGGATCCGACCGCGTGCCAGGCCCGATGGAGGCCACGAGCACCAGCAGTGTCCTTCGGGTCAGTACCCGCCCCATTGCCGATGCCGGTGACCTCCTGCGCAGAATTCCCCGGGATTCCCCCGTGGCCTGGGTCAGGAATGGCGACGGCATCGTGGGCTGGGGGGTCGCCGCTCGCCTGGAAGTGCGAGGGCGAGAGCGCTTCAGTCGCACCCAGCGCTGGTGGAATCAACTGTGCGCCAGTGCGGTGATTGATGACACGGTTGCTGTCCCGGGCACCGGCGCCGTGGCCTTCGGCTCCTTCGCCTTCGACCCCGAACGCGACATGTCGGTCGTGATCGTGCCCAAGGTCGTGCTCGGTCGTCGTGGCGGTCAGTCGTGGATCACCACGATCGGCCTGGGCACGGCGGATCCGACCGAGATCTCCCCCGTCACCGCGCTCCCCACGGCACCCGCGTCGGTCGCGTGGTCGCGTGGCAGCCGGGAGCGAGCCGACTGGGAGGCGTCCATTGCCGACGCGATCACGCGCATCAATGCGGGCGAGATCGACAAGGTGGTGCTCGCGCGCGACATCATCGCCGACATCGAGGGTGAACTCGACCCGCGCTATCTGCTCGTGAATCTCGCTGAGGCCTATCCCTCGACCTGGACTTTCTGCGTCGACGATCTCATCGGAGCAACCCCCGAGCTGCTCGTGCGACGGACAGGAGATCTCGTCACGAGTCGAGTCCTCGCCGGCACGGTCAGCAAGCTCGGCGATGAGACGCGCGATGCCTCACGTGCAAGCGAACTACTCGACAGCGACAAGGACCTCGCCGAGCATGAGTACGCGGTGAACTCGGTGGCCCGCGCACTGGCGGCGCACTGCACGGATCTCGACGTGCCCTCTACGCCGCACGTCCTGCCGCTCGCGAACGTGCAGCACCTCGCCACTGACGTCACCGGCCGCCTTGCGGACAGTGCATCGGTGCTCGCCCTCGCTGCATCACTGCATCCCACGGCAGCTGTGTGCGGCACGCCCACGGAACGCGCTTTCGCTCTCATCCGCGATATCGAGGGAATGGACCGTGGCCGCTACGCGGGGCCGGTCGGCTGGTTCGACTCGCATGGCGATGGAGAGTTCGGCATTGCGCTGCGCTGCGCAGAAATCGATACCGTGAACAAGCGCGTGCGTGCGTTCGCAGGATGTGGAATCGTGGCCGGCTCGAACCCTGCAATGGAATGGGCCGAGGCGGATGCGAAGCTCATACCGATTCGCACGGCACTCGGTAACTAATGATCACACCGAGGCGAGTGCCTCGCTGATAGCCCGCTGGACATTGCGCAGCATGCGCGCCTCGCGATCTCGATCGCAGGTGACAGCCACGATCACGTGCACGCCGCCTGACTCGAGAGCCGAGTCAACACTCGCACGAAGTTCATCGGCTGTAGAAACG
>JBPCSY010000193.1:0-2902 GCA_051006695.1 Candidatus Nanopelagicales bacterium | reverse complement strand
GTTCACAACCTGGAACTCGGCCCGGAAGCGGTTCTTGAAGCCCTTGAGCTTCGGCAGCCGCATGTGCAGGGGCATCTGGCCGCCCTCGAAGCGGGCCGGGACCTGGTAGCGGGCCTTGGTGCCCTTGGTGCCGCGACCGGCGGTCTTGCCCTTGGAGGCCTCACCGCGACCCTTGCGGGTCTTCTCGGTCTTGGCACCCGGTGCCGGGCGCAGGTGATGGACCTTGAGCGTCATAGTTACTTGACCTCCTCAAACGTGACGAGGTGGATCACGGCGTTGACCATGCCACGGATTTCCGGACGGTCTTCCTTGACCACCGTGTCGCCGATGCGCTTGAGGCCCAGCGAACGAAGGGTATTGCGCTGCACCGAGGTGCCGCCGATCTTGGACTTGGTCTGAGTGACCTTGAGCTGTGCCATTACGCACTCATCCCTGCCGCGCGTGCGCGCAATAGTGATGCCGGAGCGACATCTTCCAGCGGGAGACCACGGCGAGCCGCAACGGCCTCCGGGGACTCCAGGCCACGAAGTGCGGCAACTGTCGCATGAACGACGTTGATCGCATTGTCGGAGCCCATCGACTTGCTCAGGATGTCGTGAATGCCAGCGCACTCCAGCACAGCGCGAACCGGGCCACCGGCGATGACGCCAGTACCGGGTGCTGCCGGACGGAGCATGACAACACCAGCGGCTGCCTCACCCGTGATGGGGTGGGGAATCGTGCCCTGGATGCGCGGGACCTTGAAGAACGCCTTCTTGGCCTCTTCTACACCCTTGGCAATGGCGGCGGGAACTTCCTTCGCCTTGCCATAGCCGACACCGACGTTGCCGTCACCGTCACCCACAACAACAAGTGCGGTGAAGCTGAAGCGACGACCACCCTTGACGACCTTGGATACGCGGTTGATCGCGACCACGCGCTCGATGAAGGCCGACTTCTCCTCGCGAGGACCACGCTCCTTGCGATCCTTGCGCTCGCCTGCGCCACCACCGCGGCGCTGCGTTTCTGACATGAGATACCTCTTTGCTTGAAGGGTGAATACGTCGTTAGAAGGTCAGACCAGCTTCGCGGGCGCCCTCAGCGAGGGCAGCAACGCGACCGTGGTACTTGTTGCCGCCGCGGTCGAAGACGACGGCGTCAATGCCGGCCTTCTTCGCACGCTCTGCGACCAGCTGTCCGACCTGGCGTGCCTTAGCACTCTTGTCGGACGATGCGCCACGCAGGTCGGCCTCCATGGTCGACGCCGATGCGAGGGTGACACCCTGCGTATCGTCGACGATCTGGGCGACAACGTGGCGAGCGGAACGGGTGACCACGAGGCGCGGACGCGCAGGGGTACCCGAGACCTTCTTGCGAACGCGGACGTGGCGACGCTTGCGCGCGGTAACGGTCTTGGTACCCGTTCCCAGCTTGACTCCGAAGGAACTCACTTCTTGCCCGCCTTTCCGGCCTTGCGGCGAACAACTTCACCCTCGTAGCGAACGCCCTTGCCCTTGTAGGGCTCCGGCTTCCGCAACTTGCGGATGTTCGCGGCGACTTCGCCAACCTTCTGCTTGTCGATGCCCTGAACCTTGAACTTGACCGGGCTCTCGACCGCGAAGGAGATGCCCTCGGGTGCGGCGACGACCACGGGGTGGCTGAAGCCGAGCTGGAATTCAAGACCAGTGCCATTGGCCGCCACGCGGTAACCGGTGCCGACGATCTCGAGAGTCTTCTCGAAACCGGTCGTGACGCCGATGACCATGTTGGAGACCAGAGTGCGAGTCAGACCGTGCAGTGCACGCGAATCACGCTCATCGTCGGGACGGGTGACAACGAGGTTGCCGTCCTCTTCCTTGACCTCGATCGGCGACGCGACCTTCAGGTTCAGCGTGCCCTTGGGGCCCGTGATCGTGATGGCATCGCCTGCGATGTCAGCCTTGACTCCGGAGGGAACCGGAATCGGCATGCGTCCAATACGTGACATTCGCTAACCCCTTTCCGGTTACCAGACGTAGGCGAGGACTTCTCCGCCTACACCCTTGCTCTGAGCCTGGCGGTCGGTGAGCAGACCGTTCGACGTGGACAGGATCGCGATGCCAAGGCCGCCGAGCACGCGCGGAAGAGCAGTGCTCTTTGCGTAGACGCGCAGACCGGGCTTGGAGACGCGGCGAAGACCGGCAATCGAGCGCTCGCGCGACGGGCCGTACTTCAGGTTGAGGGTCAAGGTCTTGCCGACGGTGGCGTCAGCGACCTCGAAGCCAGCGATGTAGCCCTCGCGCTTGAGGATCTCGGCAAGGCTTGCCTTGATCTTCGAGTGAGGCATCGCCACGGTGTCGTGGTACGCGGAGTTAGCGTTGCGCAGTCGCGCAAGCATGTCCGCAATCGGGTCAGTCATTGTCATGTCTTTGGCCTACGGCCTTCCTCGCTGTGGTTTCCCGCCCGGGTGGGCTGGACCTGCAGCGTCGTGGTTTACCAGCTGCTCTTAGTCACACCCGGCAGTTCGCCGGCATGTGCCATCTCACGGACGCAAACACGGCACAGGCCGAACTTGCGGTAGACCGAGTGCGGACGACCGCACTTGTTGCAGCGCGTGTAAGCGCGGACCTTGAACTTCGGGGTCTTCTGCTGCTTCTGGATGAGTGCTTTCTTCGCCATGTGGATCAGGCCTCCTTGAAGGGGAATCCGAGTTGGCGGAGCAGCGCTCGGCCTTCGTCATCGGTCTTGGCGGTCGTGACGATGGTGATGTCCATGCCGCGAACGCGATCGATCTTGTCCTGGTCGATCTCGTGGAACATCGACTGCTCGTTGAGACCGAACGTGTAGTTGCCATTGCCGTCGAACTGCTTCGGCGACAGACCGCGGAAGTCACGGATACGCGGCAGCGCGACCGAGAGCAGGCGATCGAGGAACTCCCACATGC
>JBPCSY010000192.1:0-5151 GCA_051006695.1 Candidatus Nanopelagicales bacterium | reverse complement strand
GTCTGGTCGTAGTTCTCGTTGTAGACGTAGGCCACGTTCGGGAAGGCCTCGATGATGAGCTCGAGCTTGAAGCCGATGACGGTCATGACACGCAGGTCAGCGCCGAAGGCCTTCTCGAGATTGTCCATCTGCTGGCGCATGATGGTGCGGCCGTCGACGAGGGGAGTGAGCGGCTTGGGCCAGGGCTTGCCGAGGCGGGTTCCCATGCCTGCGGCGAGAATGACGGCCTGCACGTTCATGCACTGTCTCCGGAATCTGTCGTGGGGGCAAGGCGCACTCGGCTGAGATCCCCGAGAGCGCAGTCATGATCGTAGATGGCGGCACTCAGGCACTCCCAGAAGCGGGTCGTGCTCTCACCAGGCTCGAGGGAATCGAAGTAGTAGTCGCGGAGCTCACGGCGCTTGGCAGCTCGCGGGTCGCTGGCAATGATCGCGGCGAGGTCGGCGGTCAGCGCATGAACGCTGGCACCGTCGACAACATGGGAGCCGGCGGCAATGGGGGCATCGGCCAGCAATTGCTCGCGATCTGAACGGCGATCACAGAGCACGATGGGTGCCTCAGGGCGCAGATAGAGATGATCGAGGGTCACACTCGAGACATCGGAGATCATCACGTCGGTGCCACGGATGACGCCGAGGATGTTCTCCTTACGGAGCACAGCGTGGCCTCGAGACGGATCAGTCGATGCTGCCGCCTTGATCGCGCTCACGATCGCATTGTGGGCCTTGCGGACGGCCGAATCCTCGGTCTCGAAGACGCGAGGGTGCGGCTTGTAGATCACTCGGGCGCCGGGCTGTGCAAGTGCTGCCGCGATGATGCGCTCGCCGTAGAGGTCAACCGAGGTGTAGTTGTTCGCGTCATCCTCGCCCTCCCAGGTTGGCGCGTAGGTAATGGTCGGACCGTCGTAGGGCGCAAGCGGGTTGTTCACCTCGAGATCGAGTTGCGGACGACCCACGCGCACGAGGTGCTGCGCATCGAACCAGACAAGAGCGGCTGAGTGACGGCGCACCGCTGCCTCGCCGGCGACGAAGACCTTGTCATAGGCCTTCGCCTGGTTGCTGACCATGCAGATCTTGTCGCTCTCGCCGTGATTGACGTGAATGTGCACGGCCTGTTGGAAGCTGAGCGACTGGAAGTTGGTCCAGCCATTGTTGACGTAGACCACCGAGTGGAAGTCAGCACGGTCATAGAGCGCCATGAGATCTTCGAACGTCGGCACGAGAAGCACCTGAAGGGAGGTCATGCCGACGAGAACGTTGTAGGTCTCGACCTGGCGCACGACAACGATGGTCTTGCGATCGGTGCGCTGCTCGAAGACCGGCAGCCATTGGGTCAGTTGGTACAGCTTCACCGGGCCATCGGAGAAATAGAGCGCAACGTCAGAACTGGGTACGTCGGAGAGATCGAATCCCTCGGGCTCGACGACTCCGTAATCACGCAGTCTGCGTGAGAGTGAGCGTGCGGCGCGCTTGCTGAAGGAGGTCACCCCGGAGGTCGAGGACCCCGACTTCGGCTTGCTCACGTGTACCGCCCGGTGGTGATGGTGCTGACCCGACCGCGTGGCACCGTGTGATCAGGATGTCGGGTTCGCCTATCGTAGCCGTGTGGGAGCCATCTGGAAGCACCGTCAGGTGCTTCGCATGCTGGTTCTGCGTGATCTTCAGAAGCAGTACACGAAATTCCGACTCGGTTACCTCTGGACTCTTCTCGAGCCCCTCGGAATGTCCATCGTTCTCTGGCTCGTCTTCTCGGTGGTTCTCTCGCGCTCACTGGGCGAGCAGCCGTATGCACTCTTCATTACCGTCGCGATCCTGCCGTGGTGGTGGTTCACCAAGGGCATTGCGCAGTGCACGCGCGCCTTCCGAAAGAACGGCGGTCAGCTCTCGATCAGCCTGTTGCCGACAGAGGTGTGGGTACTGCGCGTCGTGCTGGTGACGATGGCCGAGTTCATCCTCTCCCTGCCGATCATCCTGCTGGCGATGCTCGTCACTCGCACCATGCCGGGGCCGCTGATCGTGTTCTTCCCGGTGGCGATGCTGCTCCAGTTCATCCTGATGTACGGCATCGGCCTGCTCGTCTCCAGTGGCGTCGCCGCGATTCCGGACCTAGCGCGCATCGTGCGCATCGTGATGAGGGCTCTGTTTTACTTGTCTCCTGTGCTCTATTCCGTATCGAAGATCCCCGAACACATCCAGGGCTTCGCGGCGCTGAATCCGATGGTCGGCATCCTGGGGCTCTACCGCATCGGCTTCTGGTCGGGTGAGATCGAGAATCCGCTCAACTACATCGTCTCCTTTGCCGTCGGCATCGCCTTCGTCGTCGCCGGCTTGATCGTCTTCCGGCGTCTCGAGCCGCGCATCCTGAAGGAGGCCTGAGATGCCTCACATTCACCTTGACCCGAACCTCGCCGCCGTCGTGGCGTTCGACGACGCAGGCCTGCACATCACGCGCC
This sequence comes from Candidatus Nanopelagicales bacterium, assembly GCA_051006695.1. Lineage (GTDB taxonomy): Bacteria > Actinomycetota > Actinomycetes > S36-B12 > S36-B12 > CAIKZY01. Next base: position 2,699 of record JBPCSY010000192.1, on the reverse strand, counting down.
GCAGTCGCCGCAAGGGCTCTGGCAAGCGCAAGAAGATGCGTCGCCTGGCCGGTGAGTTCCAGCACGAGCGCGAGTGGCTGCTGCAGGGCATCACGATGAGCGTCCAGCCGGGGGAGTCGGTCGCGATCATCGGGCATGAGGATTCCGGCCGTGATGAGCTGCTTCGTCTGGCCGCGGGCACGCTTCTTCCTGACACTGGATCAGTGCGGCGTCGCGAGACGATCGTGCCAATGGTGGGTGCACTTCGCGCACTCGATCGCTCTCTCACCGTGCGACAGAACATCTACGTGATCGGCGGGCTCCTCGGCATGACACCGGCCGAAGCGGAAAGCAAGGTCACCGCGATTGCTGCCGAGGCCGAGCTACTACCGAAGCTCGACAAGTACATCGGCGACGCTCGCCCGATCATCAAGCAGAAGCTGGTGTGGTCGATCTGCATGGCCGTCGAGGCAGATGCCTACGCGATCAGCCAGATCGTGGTCGTGGGCAATGAGGAGTTCCGCGATCACTGCTGGGAGCGCATGAAGGCCAAGCGAGCGGCGGGCGCGACCTTCCTGCTCGCCTCCGATGAGCCCGACTTCCTCGTGCGCTTCTGTGACCGCAGCGTGGTACTTCACGATGGCGCAATTGTCGCCAGCTTGGGGGTCGCCGAGGGGCTCGACCTCCTGGAGACCCTGCCCTCCTCGGCACCCGTCCGAACGAAGCGACGTGAGGATGACGATGACGATGGCGAATACGACGACTTCTGAGCTCGACCTCTAAACTGGCGGTATGTCCGACGGTGCTCGACTTCTGCCCACCGCGGCTGAAATCCCCGCTAATGCAGTCCTGCTCCATGTGGGCGTGCACAAGACGGGTACGACTGCACTTCAGGCAGCCCTCGCCGATGCGAGGCCGGAACTCTCGGCACTGTCCGTCACCTATCCCGGGAAGAAGCAGGCCCATCACACCGCGGCACTTGCCGTCGTGGGCCGCACGTGGGGCTGGAAGGACAACGGCGGAGAGGTGACTCCGATATCGCGCTACGAGAAGCTTCTTGGCCAGGTCAAGGCCTCCGGAGGCAAGACCATCGTCAGCAGCGAGTTTTTCTGCGAGGCCGATGGCGCGACCGCCGCTCGAGTGGTGAGAGATCTCGGCAGCGAGCGAGTCAAGGTCGTCATCACCCTTCGCAATCTCGGCAAGCTGCTTCCCTCGTCATGGCAGCAGTACCTCAAGTACGGCGTCTCGATGCCGTACGAGACTTGGTTGACTCGTATCTTCGAGACCACCGAACCCGGCAAGGTCACGCCATCGTTCTGGCAGCGCAATGACCATGGAGCGGTAGTCAAGCGCTGGTCCGATGCTGTCGGCCCCGAGAACGTGACGGTACTGGTGCTCGAAGGCGTTGATCACGAAGCGAACTTCATCTCCTTCGCGCAGATGCTCGGCGTGCCGACAGAGATTCTCGTGAGCCGCATGAACCTGACCTCGAATAGGTCGATGACAGCAGCCGAGGCCGAATTCCTGCGCCAGCTCAATGCCAAGGTGCGCAAGGAGATGACCTGGGATGACTACCTGAAATACGTGCGCAATGGCTTCGCGCGAGTGATGGTCGAGGAACGAGAGCCGGCTGCCGATGAGCCTCGCCTCCACACGCCCGACTGGGCTCTCGATGCGGCGGCTGAGCGCGGAAATCTCGCGGCTGATTCCATCGCTGCTTCAGGCGTAACAGTTCTCGGTGAGCTCGCGGGTCTGCGCGCCCGCGCCTCCTCGCCGCCTGCCTACGACGGCCCCATCGTCGTCCCGACTGACATCGCCGTGAGCGCAGCGATGTCGATGATTCGCACGGCCGAGACTCCCGCGACTCCGAAGGAGCGTGCGCGCGGGCTTGCCTCCAGGCTTCGTCGCACGACGCGACGCGCATCGTCGGGTAAGAAGGCGTGAGTTCGTACGCGAGTGTCGACACTCATCGTGGCCTCGCCGGTTCCATCCGGCATTTGGCCGAGCAGGTGCGCGCATCGCAAGGCATCGTTCTCCGCGATCCGCGACTGGTGGTAGCAGAGGCAGCACTCGCTCCAATACTGGATGACGCCGGCACTGCCATGCTCGTGCGCCCGCAGCGCGCGGCTGCCGACGTGCGCGTGCGACACCATCTCGTCAATGCGGTCGGAAGCAGTTGGCACGAGGTCTCCGGCCCTGATCATGTGTTCATCGGCGCCATGGGCATTGGTCGTGCCGACGTGGCAGCTGCTGCTGATGCACTCGATGACCTGGCAAGCGCCATTGAGAGTGGTTCCATTGCGGCAGATGCCGATGACGTGATCCGCCTGTGCGCCGTGGCGGTCGTGCGTGCGGGTATCTCCTGCAAGGCCATTGATCTCGTCGATGTGCCGTGGTTCCTCGCGCCCGATGATCGCGATGCGGCCGAGGCAGCCGTCGCCACCGTCTCACCCGAGCGCATCGCTCGGCTCCAGGCCAATCGCGTCGACGACGGCTTCTATTCCACCTTCGTCGTGCGCAAGCTCTCGAAGCCGATGACCGCCGTAGCACTGCGGCTGGGAATGTCGCCGAACTTGATCACTCTCATCTCCTTTGGCGTGGGCCTGCTCGCCGCGGGCAGCTTCGCCCTGGGTGATCGCTGGGCGCTGGTCATCGGCGCAATCCTGTTGCAGCTCAGCCTGATAATCGACTGCGTCGACGGCGAGGTGGCTCGTGCGACC
>JBPCSY010000191.1:0-3001 GCA_051006695.1 Candidatus Nanopelagicales bacterium | reverse complement strand
CAGTGCGCTTGACGGCCTTCTTCACCGTCTTCTTCGCTGCTGCCTTCTTCACCGTACGCTTGACTGCCTTCTTGGCTGCCTTGCGGGGTGCTGCCTTCTTTGCAGCCTTCTTGGCCACTGCACGCTTTGCAGGAGCCTTCTTTGCTGCCTTCTTTGCAACCGCCACGTTATGCCTCCCGTGTCGATGAGAACTGCGCTGTTGCAGCACTCTTCAGATGAAACTCTGACAGAGAATGCCAGAAAATGCGTGCATATTCATGTCGGTGTGTCATTTCGTGTCGCGTGCGTGGTAACAGCCGGGTCGCAGATGATCATTTCGCGTGCGCTCGACACCACTTCGCGGCTTGATGCGACGGAGTGCGCGACCGAAGTTATCGAGTCGGATTCGCGCGATCTTCGTGTTCTGGCAGGATGTTGACATGACTGAAGAGACCAAGCCCGTAGCTGTCGATCCCCGCGTACTTCCTGACGTCTCACACCTTCGCATCGGTGTGCTCGGCGGAACAGGTGAGCAAGGTCGTGGTCTTGCGCGCCGTCTTGCGATGGCCGGGCATCGGGTGTCAATCGGATCTCGCGATGCTGCACGTGCGCAGGGCATCGCCGATGAAATCGGACACGGCGTCACCGGGGCGACCAACGAAGACTGCGCGATCTCGAGTGATGTCGTCATCGTGGCTGTGCCCTGGGATGGCCACGCGACCCTTCTTGCCTCCCTGGCGGGCGCGCTCGAAGGCCGCATTGTCATCGACTGCGTGAATCCTCTTGGATTCGACAAGCAGGGGGCTTTCGGACTCGAGGTGCCGGAGGGATCCGCCGCTCAGCAGGCGGCAGCCCTGCTGCCCGGCTCGCGGGTTACCGGTGCCTTCCACCACATCTCTGCAGTTCTGCTGCTCGATGAGACGGTTGACTCCATCGACACCGACGTCCTGGTGCTCGGAGATGACCGCGAGGCAACCGACATCACCCAGGCCCTCGCCAACCGCATTCCAGGAATTCGCGGCCTCTACGCCGGTCGGCTCCGCAATGCCGGACAAGTCGAGGCGATGACCGCAAACCTGATCTCGATGAATCGTCGATACAAGGCGCACGCCGGCGTGCGCGTCACTGACGTCTAGGTCAGTTCACGCGTAAGCGTGCTCGGGTGCCGGATAGGCGCCTGACACAACCTCGGCGGCCCACTGCTGAACTCCCTCGGTCATGATCGAGCGCAGATCGGCGTACTTCTTGACGAAGCGCGGGAGCGGACCTTCCGACATGCCGAGAAGGTCCTGCCAGACGATGACCTGGGCATCGGTGTCAGGGCCGGCTCCGATGCCGATGGTCGGAATGGAGAGCATCGCGGTGACGCGCGCTGCAAGATCCGCAGGTACCGCCTCGAGTACGAGCGCACTCGCGCCGCATGCTTCCATTGCCTTGGCATCGCGCATCAGAATCTCGCCGCTCTCGCCGCGGCCTTGCACGCGGTAGCCGCCGAGCAAATTCACTGACTGGGGTGTCAGGCCGAGGTGGCCGATGACAGGAACACCGGCATTGGCCAATGTCTCGATCTGGGGGAGCATCGCCTGGCCGCCCTCGAGCTTGACCGCGTGAGCGCCACCGTCCTTCATGAACGCCGCGGCGGTCTCGAGTGCTTGCGCAGCCGAAGCCTGGTAGCTGCCGAACGGAAGATCTGCGATGACCATTGATGTCTTCGAGCCTCGCACCACCGCCTTCACCAGGGGCAGCAGGTCATCGACGCTCACCGGCAAGGTGGAGTCGTATCCGTAGACCACCATTGCCGCGGAGTCACCGACGAGAAGGGCGGGGATGCCGGCCTCATCGAAGATACGCGCGCTCATGGCGTCGTACGTGGTGATCATTGGCCACTTGCGGCCTTCTGAAGTTGCCTGGGCCAGATCGCGCATCGTGATGCGGCGGCCGTTGGCGCTGCCATAGAGGGCAGGCAGCCTTTCCGGCGTGGCCTGAGAATTCGAATCACTCATCATGCTCCCATCTCGAGGCTCCCTGATGGAGTCCCCGGACGTGACCATCATGGCATGCGAGGGCAGGGAATGCCCATCCGATACCGTCGAGTCACGGGAGAGACCCGATGAGCGGAGCGCACGTGGATAACTCGTGGATGACCTCTGGCCAGGGACACCCCAAGCGCTGGCCGATCCTGGCGGTGCTCGTGGTCAGCCTCCTGGTCGTCGTTCTTGACAACACCGTCCTCAATATCGCCCTGCCGACCATCCAGCGCGATCTTTCGGCGACGCAAGGCGCACTCGTCTGGGCCATCGATTCCTACATCCTGGTGTTCGCCTCCCTGTTGTTCACCTGGGGAGTACTGGGTGATCGCATTGGTCGCAAGAAGGTCCTGATCATCGGGCTCGTGGTCTTCGGCGTCGCTTCGGCGATCTGCGCATTCTCCGCCAATGTCGGCATGCTCATCGGCTTCCGTGCCGTCATGGGTATCGGTGGAGCCGCGGTGCTGCCGACGACTTTGGCGATCATCACGGTGGTATTCCCACCGCATGAGCGTGGCAAGGCCATCGGTGCCTGGGCCGGCGCCGTCGGGGCTGCGGTCGCACTGGGCCCGGTACTCGGCGGAATCCTGCTTCAGCATCCGCAATGGTCGAACTGGCTCACCGGTAACGACTGGGGCTCCGTGTTCCTGATCAACGTGCCGATCGTCCTGGTTGGAGTCATTGCCATCATCAAGGTGGTGCCTGAGACCCGGAATCCTGATGCGCGCAAGCTCGACTTTCTCGGCCTGCTGCTCTCGATCACCGGACTCGTCGCGATGATCTACGGCATCATCAATGCCTCCGCCACCCGGGACTGGCTCTCCCTTGAAGTGGTCATCCCGGTGATCCTCGGCATCGCGATCATCGCGCTGTTCCTGTGGCTCGAGGCGCGTAGCGATCACGCGAGCTTCGATGTCTCGCTGTTTCGCAATCGCGGCTACGCGATCAGTCTCGCCGCCGCCACGATGGGCTTCTTCGCCCTCTCGGGCATCACG
>JBPCSY010000190.1:0-3537 GCA_051006695.1 Candidatus Nanopelagicales bacterium | reverse complement strand
GACCATTCCTGGCTGGGCCTGATGAAGTACAACTACATCACCATGATCAACGGCCTCGGCGGAACCACCACGAATCTCCAGGGCGTCGACATCACGCCGGCCGTGATCGATTCGGCGGTCTACCCGCAGTGACCGGTACCGGAGTCGGTGAAATCCTGCTCAGCCTCAATCACGTCTCGGCACGATACGACAAGCAGATCGTGCTCAGCCACGTAGATTTTCACGTGCACGAGGATCAGTTCACCGGCATTGTCGGCCCTTCGGGTGCGGGCAAGACCACGCTCCTGCGCCTACTCCTCGGCACCCTGAAGCCCTGCGAGGGCACGGTCACCACCGAGCCTGATCTTCGCGTGGCCTACGTGCCGCAGCTCGAGACTGTCGACTGGAACTTCCCGATCACGGTGTTCGAGTGCGTGTTGATGTCTCGCACGCACGGACGCCGACTGCCGTGGGCAAGTGGCGCCGAGCGTGCTCGCGTCATGACAGTCCTCGACCGACTCGGCATTGCCGACCTGGCGCAGCGTCACATCCGCGAGCTCTCCGGCGGCCAGCAGCAGCGCATGTTCCTCGCGCGTGCACTCCTCCGCGAGCCGCAGCTGCTGCTTCTCGACGAGCCGACCAGCGGCGTCGACGTCTCGACCAGGCACGACATCCTGCATCTTCTCGGAGATCTACATGAGGACGGTGTCGCGATCGTGCTGACCACCCACGATCTCAACGGAATGGCTGCCCACCTCCCCCACCTGGTCTGCGTGAACTCACGCATCGTGGCCGAGGGCTCTCCCGCCGAGGTGATCACGCCGGAGGTTCTCGAGGAGACCTTCGGTGCCCGCATGGAAGTTCTCGAGCATCTGGGCATGCTCGTCGTGGTTGACGGAGCTCCCGTCATCCGCGCCGATACTCCGGCACGCATGGCGCCCCTGACCTTTCCGGAGAACATCTGATGGACGCCCTGCTCGAACCGCTCTCCTACGCCTTCTTCAACAAGGGCCTCATCGTGGCAACCTTGTCGGGGGCTCTGCTGGGATTCATCGGCGTCTTCATCGTGCTGCGCGGTATGAGCTACATCGGCCATGGCCTCTCGCACTCGATCTTCGGCGGCTTCGCTGCCTCCCAGCTCTTCGCCGCCCAGTTCTACATGCTCGGCGCCGGACTGTGGGGCGTCGCGTCGGCGATCGCGATCACCACAGTTGCACGTAAGGGTCGAGTGGGCGCCGATGCTGCCATCGGCGTCATCACGACTGCATCCTTTGCCCTCGGCGTGGCCCTCTTCGCGAAATTTGGCACGAGTGGGCCGTCATTCGAGAACGCGCTCTTCGGCAGCATCCTGGGCATCAGCGTGCAACAGATCATCGGACTCGTCGCTGTCAGCGTCCTCGCCGCCGTCTTTGTCTTCCTTCGCTACCGTGCACTGATCTTCTCGACTTTCGACCCCGATGTCGCCGACGTCTCCGGAGTTCGCGTCGCCCGCCTCGAAGCGATGCTCATGATCGTGCTGTCGCTCGCGATCCTTGCCACGCTTACCGTCATCGGCGTGACCCTCGTGGCAGCGATGCTCGTGATCCCCGCCGTCATCGGGCGCATGCTCACTGACTCCTTCGGGAAGATGCTCGCGTGGAGCACCGGGATCGGCCTCTTCTGCGGGTTCGTCGGCATGTATGCCAGCTACTACGCGGGCGTCCCCTCGGGCACGATGATCGTGCTGGTCGGCGCAGCGATCTTCGTTATCGTTCTCGCGATCACCGGTGGACGCGGCCTGCGCCGCTCTGCCGGACTCGACAAGCATCATGACGTAGCCGAACTAGCCCCGGTGGTGACCAGATGAGACTCGAACCCGGCGACAAGGCCCCCGCCTTCGCACTTCTCGACGACACGGGAAAGACCGTGAAGCTCTCCGACTACAAGGGCAAGCGCGTGCTGCTCTATGCCTACCCGGCCGCCATGACTCCCGGCTGCACGAAGCAGGCCTGCGACTTCCGCGACAACCTCAAGGCCTTCGCGAAGCAGGATCTCGTCATCATCGGCATCTCCCCCGACAAGCCCGAGAAGCTTGCCAAGTTCCGCGAGCACGACGATCTGACCTTCACGCTGCTCAGTGACCCCGACAAGTCAGTGCTGACCTCCTACGGGGCCTTCGGCGAGAAGATGATGTACGGCAAGACCGTCACCGGCGTGATCCGCTCGACCTTCGTCATCGACGCCAAGGGCAAGATCGAGCACGCCTTCTACAACGTGAAGGCCACCGGGCACGTCGCGAAGCTCATGCGCGACCTGGATATCTAGCCGGCGTTCGGCTCTGTCGTAGACTTTCGTCATCACGCGGGAGTGGTGGAATTGGCAGACACGCAGGATTTAGGATCCTGTGTCTTCGGACGTGAGGGTTCAAGTCCCTTCTCCCGTACTCAGCGCAAGACGTCGGCGAGCAGCAGCTCCCAGCGCGCGAAGATCGCCTCGGGCGAGAGCTGCTCGGCACGCATTCGGGCTGCGGCGCCAAATTCCCGGCGCAGGCCCTCGGACTCCATCAGCCAGGTGAGCTGATGCGCGAGATCCCCGGCATCACCGCGTGCGGCAACCAGGCCCGTCACTCCGTCATCGATAAGTGCGCGCACACCAGCCGAGCAGTCAGCGGCAACCACGGGCACGCCACAGGCCATCGCTTCCGCAATCACGAGCGGGAAGCCCTCAACGAGCGATGGCAACACCACGATGTCGCTGGAGAGCAGCACTCGCTCGGGATCCGAGACCGGTGCCAGGAATTCAATGCGCTCACCGCCCTCAGGCAGTCGATCGACCATTGCTCGTATCGAAGGCTCATCAGGGCCATTGCCGACGAAGCGAAGTGACCAGTCCGGATGCTCAGCCGCAATTCGACCCCAGGCCTCGACGAGGAACTGCGGGCCCTTCTCCGGCGAGAGACGGCCGAGATACGTGAGCACGCGAGTGCTGAGCGGAGCCGACTGTTCGGGCATGAAGGAGACCGCATTAGGGATCCAGCACGTGTTGTTCAGCCCGGCACGCCGAAATGCCTCAGCATCCTCATGGGTGAGGAGCACGAATGAATCGACATCGGCATAAGACGTCTGTGCCCGCGCCAGATCACGACCGCCCGCGGCTGCCTCAAAGGACGAGTGGTACTGGCCGATGATCCGCCAGCCGCGGTGATCGACTTCCTCCAGGTGCTCCATCGCCCACAGCTGGGTCGTGATGATGATTCCTGGCTCACCCGCATCGAGAAGTGCCTGCAGGGAGCGCAGGATCGCGGTGCGTGCACGCTTACGCCCGGCCGGATCACTGGCGGAAGGCAGCGGACGCTCCGCGAGCGTGATGGATCGGTACGCGGGATCGGCAGTGAACTGATGACGCGGCTCATGCGGCACGATTCCCACGAGCTCGACCTCGAAGCCACGGGCAGCGAAGCCCTGCGCAAGTGAATGCGCCACGCGCTGCGCGCCACCGACCTCGTCGATGTTGTTGGCCATGATGATCATCCGGCCGCTCATGAGATCTCCCCCATCGCGGCGATGGCACGCGCGGCAC
>JBPCSY010000189.1:0-4527 GCA_051006695.1 Candidatus Nanopelagicales bacterium | reverse complement strand
GTATCGGACGTGGTGATTCGGCAGTACGCGTGACCAACGGCAAGCCGGTCACCGTTGCCGAACTGCGCCAGGCGGTCATCGACATCAAGGGCCTGGCCAATGGCGAGGCTATTGAGTACAAGGGCAACAGCATCCGACTCCCCTGGGCCGGCGCCAGCCGCACCCCGGTGTACGTCGCCGCCTACGGCCCGAAGGTGCTCGCCCTTACCGGCGAGGTCGGCGATGGGTTCATCCTTCAGCTGGCCGACCCGTCGATCGCCGACTGGACCATGTCCGCGGTTCGCGATGCAGCCAAGGGTGTCGGACGCAATCCCGACGACGTCTACATGTGCATCGCGGCCCCCGCGTATGTCACCGACGGTTCCCCTGAGCAGCACGCACATGCTCGTGATCAGCTTCGCTGGTTCGGCGGGATGGTGGGCAATCACGTGGCCGATATCGTCGAGCGGTACGGAGACAGCGGAGTCGTGCCCCAGGCCCTGACCGACTACATCAAGGCCCGAAAGGGTTACGACTACAACGAGCACGGTCAGGCGGGTAACACGCACGCCGATTTCGTTCCCGACGAGATCGTCGATCGCTTCTGCATCATTGGCCCGCCCGAGGAGCACATCCGTCGCCTCGAGGAGCTCAAGTCAATGGGTGTCGATCAGTTCGCCCTCTACCTTCAGCATGACGATAAGGACAACACTTTGGCGGCATACGGTGAGAAGATCATCCCCGCCGTTCAGGAACATCTGTTGGCCAAGAGCTAGTCGTCGACCGTTTACAGGAGTGAAATCTTCGTGACCCAGACTGCAGTCGTGACCAGCACGACACTTCGCCGAGCGAGCAATGCCTCGCGCCGGTTCAAGCGCGGTGTTATCTCCGTCCTGTGGGCCCTCGCTGGCGTGGCCCTCGCCGTGCTGATGTGGGAATTGGTGAAGTGGGTCGGCACTCTGGTGTCACTTCCCTTCGATTCCGGCGACGGCACGATGCCCCACGTCTGGACCATCGTCGAGGCGTTCTCGCAGCCAGAAGTACGTGGTTCTGACACCACTGTCTTGCAGGCCGTTGTCGCGAGTGCCGCTCATTCACTTCTGATCGCGGCCGGTGGCTTCATCATCGGCGTCAGCGTGGGCTTGCTTCTCGCGATCATCATGCAGCGCTTCTCCTTCATGGAACGAGGGCTGCTGCCGTTCGTGATTGCCTCACAGACGGTGCCCCTGATCGCCCTCGCTCCCCTGATCGTCGGCGTCGGCAATCGGATCAGCTTCGGCCCGATCCAGTGGAACACCACCTACTCGGTCATGTTCATCGCCGCATACCTCGCGTTCTTCCCACTCTCCGTGGGCGCATTGCGAGGACTTCACTCCCCGACCCCGACTTCCCTCGAGTTGATGCGCTCCTATGCGGCGTCTCCGCGCCAGATGCTGTTCCGACTGCGGTTCCCCTCGTCGCTGCCCTACCTAGTGCCGGCACTCAAGGTGTCTGCTGCGTCCGCCATCATCGGCACCGTCGTCGCCGAGATCTCGACCGGTGTCAAGGGCGGCATCGGGCGTCTGATCATCGAGTATGCACGCGAGGCCAGCTCGAATCCGGCCAAGGTGTACGTCGCCGTTCTCGGAGCCCTGATCCTGGGTCTGGTAGCTGCCGGACTCGTCACTGCACTTGATCTATACCTGACACGCAATCTTCCGAAGGAAGGCAAGGCATGAGCGACAACACTGCAGTCAACGCCAAGGGCATCTGGAAGGTCTTCAACGAGGGCCTGACCAATGAGGTCACGGCCCTGCAAGATGTCGATCTCACTGTCGAGCAGGGAGAGTTCATCTCCCTGATCGGCCCGTCCGGCTGGGGCAAGAGCACCCTTCTGCGCGTGATCGCTGATCTCACGGATGCTACGAAGGGCGAGCTCACGGTGGCGGGGCTTTCCGTGCACGAGGCACGCAAGCAGCAGCGCTACGGCATCGCCTTCCAGCAGGCTGCGCTCTTCGACTGGCGCACCGTGCGTCGCAACGTCGAGCTTCCCCTAGAACTTGCAGGCTGGGATAAGGCGAAGCGCAAGGATCGCGCACTGGAATTGCTCGACATGGTGCAGCTCTCCGACTTCGCCGACCATCGTCCGTGGGAGCTCTCCGGCGGCATGCAGCAGCGCGTGGCCATTGCCCGGTCACTCGCCGTTGACCCGCCACTGCTCCTCATGGACGAGCCTTTCGGAGCGCTTGATGAGATGACTCGCGAGCGCATGCAGAACGAACTGCTGCGCATTCGCGTCGAGACCGGCAAGAGCATCATCTTCGTGACGCACTCGATTCCCGAGGCTGTTTACCTCTCCGATCGTGTCGTCGTGATGTCACCCCGACCGGGCCGCATCACTGACATCGTCGATGTGAAGCTCGGCGATCGCAATGAGGACACTCGTGAGTCAGAGGCCTTCTTCGAAGCCGTCACGGCTGTGCGAGAGGCACTGCGCGGCCGCAGCGCAAATCCTGGAAGCACCGTGCGCGCTCGGGTGGGCGAGGTCTGATGCGAGGCAAGCTCAGGGCCGTCTGGCCGCCAATCCTGATTGCAGCGATCTTCCTGATCGCCTGGCAGCTCCTGGTCGTGATCCAGGATCTCAAGCCATATCTGCTACCCGCGCCCAGCCTGATCTTCAGCACATTCACGGGCGACATTGACCTCATGTTCAGTGCCGCCCTCTACACCGGTTCGACCGCACTCCTCGGCTTAGTGTTCGGAACATTTATCGGGCTCGTGCTCGCACTCCTCGCCCAGCGTTTCGGCATCGTTAACAATCTGATAACTCCTCTCGCAGCAGGGCTCGCAGCCGTCCCGATCATCGCGTTGACCCCTATCCTCAACAACATGTTCGATATCACCAGCCGCACGCCTCGCGTGCTCATCACGACGATCATCGTGTTCTTCCCGGTGTTCGTGAACGTGACAAAGGGCCTGATTCAGGTTCGGCCGGTTCAGCTCGAGCTGATGCGCTCGATGAATGCGACTCCGCGCACGACCCTGCGCGTTCTCCGCGTTCCCAACGCCATCCCCTTCTTCTTCACTGCACTGAAGATTGCTGCGCCTCTCGCAGTGATCGCAGCCCTGGTCGCCGAGTATTTCGGCGGACCTCAAACTGGACTTGGCAGCCGCATTGCATCCGCGGCCGCCAACACCGCCTACGGTCGCGCGTGGGCATATGTAGTTGCTTCCATCATCACCGGCCTGGTGTTCTACCTAGTCGTCGTGATGGTCGAGAAGTGGACTGCACCCTGGACGGGCCGTAGTACTACGGCCTGACAACTATAAGAAGGAGACAGTATGCGAGACATCGCACGCAACAAGTGGGTCCAGTTCGCTGGTCTCGCCACTGTTGGCGCACTTGCCCTGACGGCATGTGGTGGCAGCAGCAGTTCCTCGGAGTCAACCGCTGCAGCTTCCGCTGCTCCGGCCTCGTCGGCCGCTGCCGCAGAGTGCACCACTCCGACCCCTGTCAACCTGCAGCTGCAGTGGTTCGTCCAGTCACAGTTCGCCGGCTACTACGCGGCCAAGGACATGGGCTACTACACGGATGCCTGCCTTGACGTCACCATCCTCGAGGGCGGCGTGGACATCGTCCCGCAGACAGTTCTCGCACAGGGCGGCGCCGACTTCGCGATCAGCTGGGTGCCGAAGGCGCTCTCCTCGCGTGAGCAGGGTGCTGCCATCGTCGATGTCGCACAGGTTTACCAGCGTTCGGGCACCCGCCAGGTCGCATGGGCAGATTCGGGCATCAAGACTTCTGCAGACCTCAAGGGCAAGAAGGTCGGCAACTGGGGCTTCGGCAACGAGTACGAGCTGTTCGCCGCCCTTGGCAAGTCCGGCCTTGACATCACGTCGGACGTTGAGCTCGTTCAGCAGCAGTTCGACATGAAGGCACTGCTCAGCCGCGAGATCGACGCAGCCCAGGCAATGACCTACAACGAGTACGCACAGCTGCTCGAGGCCAAGAACCCGGAGACCGGCAAGCTCTACACAGCCGAGGACTTCACCGTTCTTGACTGGAACACCGAGGGCACGGCCATGTACCAGGACGCCATCTGGGCCTCGCAGGAGCGCCTCGCTGACGCCGCGTACCAGGCCACGACCCAGGCTTTCGTCCAGGCATCCCTCAAGGGCTGGATCTACTGCCGCGACAACGCACAGGCGTGCGCTGACATCATCACGGCCAATGGTTCCAAGCTCGGCGCAAGCCACCAGCTCTGGATGATGAACGAGGTCAACAAGCTCATCTGGCCGTCGCCCATGGGCGTTGGCGTCATTGACCCCGCACTGTGGGATCAGACCGTGGCCGTGGCCATGGGCACCAAGAACCTCGATGGTGTGGCCATCATCTCTGCAGCACCTGATGCAGAGGCCTACACCGACACCTACGCAAAGGCAGCCAATGCGGCGCTCGAGGCCGAGGGCCTCAACGTCACCGGCGACGCATTCGCACCGGTCGAAGTCACCCTCAACGAGGGCGGCAACTAGCACCAACCAGAAGGGTCCCGGGGGGAAAGCCACCGG
>JBPCSY010000188.1:0-7637 GCA_051006695.1 Candidatus Nanopelagicales bacterium | reverse complement strand
CCCATCCGCATCTTCGGTGATCCCGTCCTGCGCACACCGGCGGCCGCGGTCGAAACCTTCGACAAGGAATTGCGCAAGCTGGTCAAGGACCTCACCGAGACCATGCAGCATGCTCCCGGTGCAGGGCTAGCTGCACCGCAAATTGGTGTCTCGCTTCGTGTCTTCACCTACTGGGTGGACGATGAGCTCGGTCACTTGTGTAATCCCGAGCTCAGTCTCTCCGATGACTACGAGGAGGGCGAGGAAGGCTGTCTCTCACTTCCGGGGCTCTCCTTCGAGACACCTCGAGCACGACGCGTCGTCGCACGAGGCATGAATATGCACGGCGAACCCGTAGTGATCGAAGGCTCAGATCTCATGGCCCGCTGCGTGCAGCATGAGACCGATCACCTCGACGGAATCATCTTCATCGATCGTCTCGATGCGGAGGCCCGCAAGGAGGCCATGAAGGTCATTCGGGCCACCGAGTGGTTCGGGGAGCATGCACCCAAGATCTCATTCAGCCCGCATGGCATCACTTCAGGCTGGCTCTAGCCAGTGCGCCTTGTCTTTGCAGGAACTCCCGATGTCGCGGCGATCAGCCTTCGTGCGCTGATCGGCTCGGACCACGAGATCGCTGCCGTGGTCACGAGACCCGATGCCGCCCGCGGTCGCGGACGCGCCGTCGCTCGCAGCGCCGTCGCAGAGGTCGCTGTCCAGCATGGTCTGCGCCTCCTGCAGCCAGAGTCGGCCGGGTCTCCGGAGTTCTTGGGCCAACTCACCGACATTGCCCCCGACTGCTGTCCGGTGGTGGCCTACGGCAACCTGCTCCCGGCTGCAGCCCTGGCCATCCCTCGTCTTGGCTGGGTGAATCTCCACTTTTCTCTCCTGCCTGCCTGGCGAGGCGCGGCCCCCGTGCAATGGGCGATTCGTCACGGTGACGATGTCACCGGCGCGACAACCTTCCTTCTCGACGAGGGCATGGACACGGGTGCGATCCTCGGCACGATGACCGAGCGAATTCTGCCCCACGACACCGCTGGCAGCCTGTTGCAGCGACTCGCGCACGCTGGCTCGGGCCTGCTTATCTCCACACTCGACGCGCTCGAGCACGAACGCCTGGTGCCGATCGCGCAGTCAGGCGAGGGCGTCAGCTATGCGCCCAAGATTGCTGTGGACGATGCACGGGTGGCCTGGGCTGATCCAGCGGTGGGAGTCGACCGTCTGATTCGCTCGTGCACTCCTGCACCCGGGGCATGGACCACTCTCGGTGACGAGCGCGTCAAGCTCGGCCCCGTGCAGGTGCGCGACGATCTTCAGCCGGCTCTCCCGGGCAGCGTCCACGCGGGCAAGACATCCGTCATCGTGGGAACGGCGACGAGTCCGGTCGAGCTCGGCACGGTGCAGGCAGTGGGCAAACGACCGATGCCCGCAGCCGACTGGGCTCGAGGTCTGCGCCTCGGCAGCGATGCGGTATTCGCATGACGCGCGTCGATGCACCACGTCGAGCGGCGTTGCAGATCCTGCGCGAGGTGCGCTCGAACGGTGCTTACGCGAATATCGCGGCGACGAGCGTGCTGGCTGACTTCGGGTTGCACGGCAAGGATGCCGCCTTCACCACAGAGCTCGCGTTCGGAACCCTGCGACTCCAAGGCTGGTACGACCTCGTGCTCGCCGCATGCATCTCACGTGACTGGAATGACGTCCAGAACGATCTCAAGGACATCCTGCGCATGGGTGCGCATCAGCTGCTCGATATGCGAGTTCCTGATCACGCAGCCGTCGACACATCGTGTGAGCTCGCGCGTGACTCAGGGGAGCCCGGTGGAGCCAAGGGCCGAGCCGGTTTCGTCAATGCCGTGCTGCGCAAGGTTTCGGCGCGCGACACCGAGCAATGGCGCGCCCACCTGCGACTGGGCGGCGATGACCTTGGCAGTCTCGCGGCACGAACCTCTCACCCGGAATGGGTCGCGCGCGCGCTCGCGGACTCCTTAGGAGCGCGGCGTGATGAGATCGGCGCGCTTCTCGAGGCGGACAATGCGCCTGCACGTCCGGTTCTCGTGGCCCGCCCTGGGCGTCTGAACGTCGCGGACCTGCTCGCGATGGATGATGTAGAGCCCGCACCGCTGTCACCGATCGCCGGCGTGCTGACCAAGGGCGCGCCCGGTGATCTTCCCGACGTGCGCAGCGGAGTCATCGGCGTGCAGGACGAGGGGAGTCAGCTCGTCGCCCTGGCCCTCGCGCGAGCTTCGGTCGAAGGCCCGGAGACCGCGTGGCTCGACATGTGCGCCGGCCCGGGCGGCAAGGCTGCGATCCTCGAGGGGCTCGCGCTCGAGCACGATGCGACGCTCACCGCGGTCGAACAGCATCGCCACCGTGCCGATCTGGTTGCGCACTCGCTGCACAGTTCGCGCTCGCATGTCATCACCGGCGATGCCACTACGACGCCATGGGGCAATGAGCACTTCGATCGCGTGCTCGTTGACGTTCCCTGCACCGGTCTCGGCGCCCTACGTCGTCGTCCCGAGTCGCGTTGGAGGCGGACGCCTGAGGATCTCGCGGCCCTCGCCCCGATTCAGCGCGAGCTACTCAACATCGCTATCGATTCGACGAGATCCGGCGGGGTCATTGGTTACGTGACGTGCTCACCTCATCTCGCCGAGACCGAGTTCGTGGTCTCTGATGTTCTCCGCCGACGTAATGACGTGGTCCAAGAGGATGCCAGGCTTCTCCTCCCGGAGGTCTCGGACTGCGGCGATGGGCCCGCAGTGCAACTGTGGCCGCATCGGCACGGAACCGACGCAATGTTCCTCGCGATCCTGCGCAAGAAGTAGATTCTCGGCGTGAGCCATCGACCTCCCGCGCGCGCGGCTGCCTCTCCTGAGCACTTGCGGCTGCTGGCGAAGGTAGCCCGCCTCTACTTCGAGGCCGGCCTGAAGCAGCGCGAGATCTGCGAAGCACTGCACATCTCGCAGCCGCGCGTCTCGCGCCTGCTGAAGGAGGCGCAGGAGCGCGGCATCGTGCGCTCGATCGTCGAGGTGCCCGAAGGTCTGCACATCGATCTCGAGGAGCGCATCGCCCAGGCCTACGGGCTCGCCGACGTGATGATCGTCGACGGTGATGACGGGCGAAGTGACGTGACTGCCGCCCTAGGCGGGGCAACCGCCGCCTACCTCGAGGCGACCTTGACCGGTGGCGATGTGATCGGCATCTCCACCTGGAGTTCGACCCTGCTCGCGGCCGTCGACCGCATGCGCGTGCGCGCCAGCCCGGTCGCCGAGCGCGTGATCCAGATGTTCGGTGGCGTCGGCAATCCCGACGTCCAGATGGAGGCGACCCGGCTCACGTCGAGACTTGCCGAGCTCACGGGTGCCCGACCGGTGTTCATGCCGTGCGCTGCAGTGGTCTCCGATGCATCGATCGCGTCAGCGCTGTCGCAGGATGCCGGCGTGCGCGCCGTGGCCGAGCAGTGGGACGACATCACGGTCTCCCTCGTCGGTATCGGCAGTCTCGAGCCGTCCCCGCTTCTCGCGCGAAGCGGCAATGCCATTGGCACGACCGAGCTCGATGGCCTCCGCGCTCGCGGAGCGTTGGGCGACATCGCTTTGCGCTATTTCGGAGCCGACGGTAGCGAGATCAGTTCCGATCTCGATGCCCGTGTCATCGGCATGACGGGCTCCCAGCTCAGGACCGTTCCGCGCCGAATTGCCGTGGCGGGGGGCGCTCACAAGTCAGCAGCCATTCGGGCCGCGCTGTTGGGGGGCTGGGTCACGGTGCTCATCACCGACACGCGGGTGGCCGCGGAGCTCCTTGACCCGTAGCGGATGACAGGGGACAATGTGAACATATATTCGCGACTGAATGGATATTCACCATGACCTCCGACTGGTGGCAGCGCCTTCATGCTGCCGGCCCGGCGAGTACCGCGGACATCGAGGACTTCGCTGCCGAGATCAGGCGCACCACCCTGGTGACCATCAACCGCGCAGGCCTCGGTCACATCGGCGGTGACTACTCGGTGACCGACATCCTGGCGACCCTCTACGGGCAGGTGCTGCGCGTGGATCCTGCGAACCCCGACTGGGCCGATCGCGATCGCTTCATCCTCAGCAAGGGCCATGCCGCGGTGTCCCTCTACTCCACGCTGGCACTGTCGGGCTTCTTCCCACTCGAGTGGCTAGAGACCTTCACCGGCCCGCTTTCCGCACTCAATGGCCATCCGAACCGCACCAAGGTTCCGGGTGTCGAGACCAATACCGGGCCTCTTGGCCACGGCTTTCCGGTTGCACTCGGTTGCGCCCTTGCTGCCGAGCTGCAGGGGAGTGACCGTCGTTCCTACGTTGTCATCGGCGACGGAGAGCTACAGGAAGGCAGTAACTGGGAGGCCTTCATGTACGGCGGTCACCGTCGATTGACCAACCTCACCGCGATCGTCGATCGCAACCGGCTCCAGCAGGGTGATCGCACCGAGAACACCAACTCACTCGATCCACTCGATGCCAAGGTCGAGGCGTTCGGCTGGGAGGCCCGCGTCATCGACGGGCACGACCTCGAAGCGCTGCACGCAGCGCTGACCTCTCCCTCCGATCGTCCTGTTGCCGTGATTGCGGAGACCACCAAGGGCAAGGGCGTCTCCTTCATCGAGGATCGCGCCGAATGGCATCACAAGGTTCCCAGCGCAGAGCAAGTCGCGCTCGCACTCGAGGAGCTGAGCCGATGAGCACCGTCCTGACCGACTGCCGTGTTCCCTTCGCCCATGAGCTCATCGAGCTGGCTCGCGCCGACGAGCGCATCGTGGCCGTGTGCAATGACTCGGTGAGTTCGAGCAACCTCGGCGAGTTTCGCTCCCTCTTCCCGGAGCGGATGTTCAACGTTGGCATCGCCGAGCAGAACATGGTTGGCGTTGCGGCGGGTCTTGCCAACGCCGGCCTGATTCCCTTCGTATGTGCAGCGTCACCGTTCCTCACGGGCCGTGCGACCGAGCAGATCAAGGCCGATGTCGCCTACAGCCGTGCGAACGTCAAGCTCGTGGGCATGAGTCCGGGCGTCAGCTACGGAGAACTCGGCCCGACGCATCACTCAATCGAGGACATCGCCTGGATGCGGGCACTCGACGGACTTCCAATCGTCACTCCTGCTGACGACGAGCAGACGCGCGTGGCTGTGCGGTGGGCCGCCGGTCATGACGGCGGCGTGTTCCTGCGTATCGGTCGCTTCAAGGTTCCCTCTGTCTCCGAGGGTCAGAGCCCGGCATTCGAGTTCGGGCGATCGAACACAGTCCGCGACGGTAATGACGTCACGATCATCGCGAGCGGCGTGACCGTTTCGCGGGCACTCGCAGCGGCTGAGCTGCTCGCCGATGAGTCCATGTCCGCGCGCGTCCTCAATGTCTCGACGATCGTTCCCCTCGACGCCGAAGCCGTCATTGCGGCGGCTCGCGAGACCGGTCGCATTGTTGTCGCGGAGGAGTCGGTGTCGCGCGGTGGCATCGGCGGTGCCGTGGCCGAGCTTCTTGCGCAGTCGGTTCCTGTGCCGATGCGGCTTCTCGGCGTGAACACCTTCGCACCCACGGGATCGGTCGAGTTCCTGCTCGATCACTTCGGTCTGTCTCCCGAGGGCATCGCCGCAGCGGCACGCGAGCTGGTCGGGCGTGACTGAGAGATTCGTCCTGGCCATCGACCAGGGCACGAGCTCGACAAAGGCCATCGCGGTGGCCATCGACGGCAGCGTGCTCGCGCGGGGCACGGCTCCTCTCGATCTGAGCGCCCCGCAACCCGGATGGGTGGAGCAATCCCCGCAGGGAATTCTCGCTAGCGTGCGTGCGTCCATCACTGAATTGGCCCGACATGTCGATCTCTCGGATGCGGTCTGCGTCGGCATCAGCAATCAGCGCGAGTCGCTCGTGCTGTGGGAGCGGGCGACCGGTGAGTCAGTATCTCCGGTGATCAGTTGGCAGGACCGACGCACGACCGCGCTCGTCGACGAGCTCTCCTGGGCGGCAGACGAGGTGCGCGCGATCAGCGGGCTTCCGCTCGACCCCATGTTCTCCGCGCTCAAGGCTCGCTGGCTGCTCGACGTCCATGACCCGACCCGAGCACGATCCGAGGCAGGCGAGCTCGTGATCGGCACCATCGATGCCTGGCTGCTGCACGGCCTCACCGGCGAAATCGCCATTGAGTCGGGCAATGCCTCGCGCACCTCGCTCGTCGATCTCGCCACGGGAGACTGGAGTCCTCGTCTGCTCGAGATCTTCGGCATCCCGAAGGCAGCGCTGCCCACTATCCGCGACTCGGTCGGCATTGTCGGCGAGGTGAACGGCTTCGCGCCGCTGCCCGATCGGTTGCCCGTGAGCGGCGTGCTCGGCGACTCCCATGCGGCACTGTTCTCGCACGCCGGCTGGCGTCCGGGCGTAGCCAAGGCCACCTACGGCACCGGCAGTTCAGTGATGGCACTGAGCTCGGCACCGGCCGATTCCGACACCGGCCTGTGCCGCACGATCGCCTGGCGGCTGCCAGGTCAGGGCCCGGCCCTGGCTTGGGAGGCCAACATCCTCGCCGCCGGAGCGACCCTCGCCTGGCTCGCGGGCATTCTCGGCACCACGCCAACAGCCCTCGCTGAGCAGGCCGCGACGAGTGCCGAGGGCGTCGTGATGATCCCCGCCTTCAACGGCCTGGCCGCGCCGTGGTGGGACACGGAGGCGCAGGCACTTCTCAGCGGACTCTCGCTCTCGACCGGCCGCGCCCAGCTCGCACGCGCAGCGCTCGATTCCATCGTCTTCCAGGTCTGCGATGTCATCGGCGCGATGCGTGATGCGCGATGCCTGCCGTTCCGGCTCATCGCAGACGGCGGTATCTCCGCCAATGCTGAGGTCATGCGACGTCAGTCAGCGCTCTGCGATCTCACCGTGGCCGTGAGCCCTGTCGCCGAGGCATCGGCACTGGGTGCGGCGCACGCGGCCGGACTGGGCATCGGATTCTGGAATCTCGAGGCACTCGAGTCCTTACCGCGAGAGTATCGGGAGTACCAGGAGGTGATCTCGCCCGAGACTCGATCCACCTTGCTTCATGACTGGCACCAGGCACTCGCCTTGGCACAGTCTCGCTAACGCACCATCCGCTGCATCACCTCGTATGACATGCGATTCATGATCCGTTGCACGATGACTACCGAGACAGGACACGACATGAACAAGCCTTTCGAGTTCGGCACCGGCATCTGGGCCTTCGGCCAGTTCGTCGACAGGTACGCGGCCGACGGCTACGGGCCGCCGCGCACCACGCGCGACATGCTCGAGACCGCGGCGAAGGTTCCCGATCTTGTCTACCTCGACATCAACGTGCCGTTTGCGACCGAGGGCCTGCCCGCGACCGAGGTGCGCACCATGCTCGACGACCTCGGTCTCAAGTGCCGTGCGACAACCCCGCATATCTACATGCGCGAATACTCAAAGGGTGCCTTCACGAATCCCGATGCCGCGACGCGCGGCAAGGTACGCGGGCGCGTCGAGGAGGCAATCGAGGCAGCCCACGTTCTCGGTGCGGGTTTCGTGAAGTTCTGGCCGGGCCAGGACGGCTACGACTACCCGGGTCAGGCCGACTACATGCAGCTGTGGGATTACACAATCGACGGCATTCGTGAGATTTGCAGCGCCCACCCCG
>JBPCSY010000187.1:0-5075 GCA_051006695.1 Candidatus Nanopelagicales bacterium | reverse complement strand
GCTCACCATTAAGCCGGCCAGGAACCACACGGGACGCTTACGAGATGCCTTGCCCATGATGATGAATCCGACGGGAATACCCAACAGGAGCAAGATGATGGCGCTCCCCCATCCAATCCATTGAGCTACAACCCACAGGGCAATCAGCTCGACGATGGGATAGCCGAGGAGGAACAGCTTGGCTCGCGACATCAGTGACTGCTCGCGCGCCGCTTCTGCGTGCGCTTACGGACTCGCGTCACCTTGTCATCGACGCCCCACACGGTCACTCGCCACAGGGCCTCAACCACGATCTTCTGGCTCATCTTGCTCGAGCCCGCGACCCGCTCGACAAAAGTGATCGGAACCTCTTTCACAACAAGTCCACGCTGAACCGCACGCCAGGCGAGATCTACCTGGAAGCAGTAGCCCTGCGACGCGACCTCGTGCAGATCGAGCTTGCGCAGTGTGTCGGCACGGAATGCTCGATAGCCGCCCGTGACATCGCGCAGGGGCACGCCGAGCATCATGCGGGTGTAGAAACTGCCACCCTTGGAAAGGAACTGGCGGCTCTTCGGCCAATTCACGGTTCCACCACCCGCCACCCAGCGCGATCCGAGAACGAGATCAGCCGTGCGCAACTGATCGAGGAGCCTGGGCAACTGTTCCGGTTGATGAGAGCCGTCAGCGTCCATCTCGACGACGACGTCGTATCCATGTTCAAGCGCCCAGGCAAAACCCGCCAAATAGGCGGCACCCAGGCCTTCCTTGCCCAGTCGGTGCATAACCTTCACGTGATCATCAGCGGCGGCTAGTTCGTCCGCGAGCCTGCCAGTGCCATCCGGTGAATTGTCATCGGCAACGAGGATGTGGGCCTCGGGGACGGATGCACGCACGCGTCCGACGATCACCGGTAGCGACTCGAGTTCATTGAACGTCGGAATGATGACCAGGATCTGGCCCAAGTCGGCAAAAGTCGTGTCGCTCACCCTCATAGCCTACGTTCTCGATGCTCGGCGGCGGCGCCACCCTGCGACCGGAACCCAGGTGAGCGCCATCACGCCAAGCAGACTCAACATCACTTCGGGCCAGGCTCCCAGAATTGTCGACAGCGTCCGTGACCCCTGCAGGGTGACCTCACCCACCAGATAACCGGTCTCCCCCGAGTCGATGCGTTGAATCGGGGTTCCGCTCGAATCGATGAGGGCGGTGATTCCGGTCGTGGCCGCCACCGCAAGGGAGCCGGCCGATTCGAGCGCGCGAAGTCTCTCGATCTCGAGCTGCTGGTCGGGCTGGGACGTGTTTCCATATGTGGCGTTATTGGTCTGCACGACGAGCAACTGCGCGCCTGCATTCAGCACGTCACGTGGAATGTCGTCATACGCAACCTCGAAGCAGATGATGTCGCCAATGCGAATACCCCCCGCCTCCATGACACCGGGCTTGGTGCCGGGGACGAAGTCACGTGAGATGCGCTGAAAGTCGGCGAACCAGGATCCGATGAGATCGCGCATAGGGATGAACTCGCCGAATGGCACCAGATGAGTCTTCGCGTACTTCTGACTCGGGCCGGTGCCCGGATTCCAGACGATGCCGAGGTTCCAGAGCGACTGCGGCTGACCCGGAACTTCTGCGACGGCACCCACAAGGATCGGTGCACCCACGGCGTCGGCAGCACGCTGGATCTCGGCAGCTGCTTGCGGATCAGTGAAGGGATCGATATCGCTCGCGTTCTCGGGCCAGATGACGAGCTGAGGCTGCCGTTCGTCGCCCGATGCGACGTCCTGAGCGAGACGCAACGTCTCATTCACGTGGTTGTCGAGCACCTGGCGACGGACATCCATCGCCCCCATGCCCATCTGCGGAGTACCACCCTGCACGAGCGCCACCACGGCACTCCCCTGTGGCGCCGGCGAGTACACGGCGACGGTGCGTCCAGCGACCACGAGACCGATGATCGCGAGGGCCGCGACCATGGCGCCGCGACGATTTCGTGCACTGGTGAGGACCAGCGCGAGAAACGCTGTTCCCAATGCCGCCACCCAGAAGGACAGGATCGGCAGTCCTGCGATGCGACTGATCCAGGCGTACGGTGCGTCGGCCTGGGAGTAGGCCAGCCTCCCCCACGGGAAGCCGCCCCACGGGATTCGATCACGTAACGCCTCCTCGAGAACCCAGAGCGCAGGCACGAGCAGTGGCCACCAGCGATACCGAGTGAGCGTCGCAGTGCCAAGGCCCACGAGTGCGATCCAGGCCGCGCAATAGAGAGACAGACCGATCCAGGCCTCATTGCCGATGACACGCAGCCACGGCATCAGGAGCATGAAATACACCAGGCCCATTGCTGCGCCAGCAAGCGTCCCCTGCCACAAGCGGGCACGCCAGCACGCATAGGTCAGCAGGGCAACGGCGATGGGTGCGCACACCCACCAGCCCAGTGGAGGGAATGCCGAGGCGAGTAGCGCACCGGACAGCACTCCGAGGATCACGCGGGCCCACCAGCGCGTCATCATGCGCAATCCTGAAGTTGGCCCGAGTCGAACACGCACTCGCCACTCACGATCGTTCGCAGTGCCGTCGAACCCGCGCCCGGGATTCCCTCGGGCGTTGATGCAGCCCAGATGGCCAGATGCGCCGCGGCACCGACCTCTAACCGACCGGCGTCATCCACTCCCGCAGCGTGCCACCCGGCACGCGTGTGTGCGTCCACCGCCGTGGAGAGCGTCACGCGCTGTGCCGGCGATTGATGGTTCATCGCCGCGCGCACAGCCCCCCAGGGATCCAGTGGAGTAACGGGAGCATCTGAGCCGAAGGCGATGTTGACACCACTGCGGTGAAGGTCTCCCAGCGGATTGAGCAATTTCGCGCGATCCCAGCCGAGGCGTTCGGAGTACATGCCTGCCTTGCCTCCCCACCGAGCATCGAAAACCGGTTGCATGCTCGCAATGATGCCCAGCCGTGCGCACTCATGAATGTCGGCCTCGCACAATGCTTCAGCGTGCTCGATCCGATGCCGCTGTGAGGCGACCCGGTCGCGGCCATACACCGATGCTGCCGCGGAATATGCCGCCATCACCGCTTGAGTAGCAGCATCGCCTATGGCATGGAAACCAGTCTGCACATCGGCCTCGACGCACCGATGCACATGCTCGATTAACGATTCGCGCTCGATGTATTCGCGACCGCTGCTCGCAGGTGCATCGAGATAGGGCTGATGCATGCAGGCGGTGTGCGAGCCAAGGGAGCCGTCGACGAAGAGGTCTCCCCCGCATCCACTGGCGCCGATCCTGCGAGATGTCTCTATGCCTCCCGATTGCGCGAGTTCTCCCCAGTACACCGTCACCAGCGGCGAGGGACGCGACCCCGCGGTCGCGATGAGTGCCGCACAATCAACCTCGCTGCTGATCATCGGGCCGGCCATCTCATGCACCCCGACAAGCCCGCACTCCAGCGCTCTGATCAGGAAGGCGTCCTGGGCGCGCGCCGTTTCGGAGGAACTCAACGTGCCCAGGGCATGCTCGCGAAGAGCGTGATGTGCTTCCTGCGTCACCCAGCCCGACTCAGAGAAGCCGCGTTCCTCACGCGAGTGGGCAGCCGCGCTGATGAGCGCGGATGACACCAGTGCCGAGTGGGCGTCGACGCGGGTCAGGTAGACGCGAG
This sequence comes from Candidatus Nanopelagicales bacterium, assembly GCA_051006695.1. GTDB lineage: Bacteria > Actinomycetota > Actinomycetes > S36-B12 > S36-B12 > CAIKZY01. The sequence goes on along the minus strand of JBPCSY010000187.1, from coordinate 1,436 downwards.
CATCCGAGGAGGCCCGAGAGAGCTCTTCGGCCGTGGGTAACCGGCGAACCTGCCAGACCGACTCATCCCAGCCGTGACCGAGGATCAACGAATGCGGATAGCAATCCGCTTCCCTGGCGACGGCATCGAGAATGTCAGCGGCAGAACGAGCACCGGAAAGGTCGAGACCCAGCAGCGTGAGGCCAGTGCTGGTGGCGTGAACGTGGGAGTCGACAAAACCAGGAGTGACGAGTGCGCCTTCGAGCTCGGTGACGGCCGCACCGTTCAACGACAGCCCCGCTGCTTCGTCATCAGAGCCGAACCATGCAATGCGTCCGTCATCGACGACCATCGACGTAAGCGCCGGGGACGATCCGCCCAGGATTCGCCCACCTCGGAACAGATGCGCCATTGACGCCCCGTCAGCCGATGATCTGCAGATGATGCGGACGATGATTGACCGACTGGACGCCAACATCGGTACAGATCACGATGTCCTCGATACGCGCACCGAAACGACCTTCAAGATAGAAGCCTGGCTCAATACTGAAGGCCATGCCAGGTTCGAGCGCGAGTGAATTACCGGAGACCAGGTACGGCTCTTCATGCGATTGCAGCCCAATACCGTGACCGATGCGGTGAATGAAGAGATCGCCAATTCCGGCATCGGTCATGAGATCGCGAGCCACGTCATCTACTGACTCACAGGTCATGCCCGGGCGCACGCTCTCGACGGCAGCTTTCTGGGCCTCCTGAAGAATCGCGTACATTCGGAGGAAGTCAGGATCAGGCTCCCCGACTGCATAGGTGCGGGTGCTGTCACTGCAATACCCATCGGGCATAGTGCCTCCGATATCGATCACCACGGCGTCACCCTCGCGAATAACACGATCCGAGACATCGTGATGGGGGCTGGCCCCATTCGGGCCACTCGCCACGATCACGAAATCGACGTGCACATGACCCGCATCGATGATGGCGTCATGGATATCGCGTCCGACCTCACGCTCGGTGCGGCCGGGTCGAAGCATCTCGCTCACGCGTTCGTGCACGGAGTCGATGGCTGCTCCTGCGGCGATGAGTGATGCAATCTCCTCGGCATCCTTGCGCATACGCAATGTACCGATGATCGAACCAGCGGGAAGCTGACGTACTTGTGGCATGGCATCACGAAAACGCAACACCTTCTCAGCCCACATGTGATCATCAAGTGCTACGGCCTTCGCGCGGGCGAGTCGAGCAGCCACCAGGGCGATGGGGTCCTCGGTTTCACCCCACGTCACGATCTCCAGGCCCAGATCAGCCACGGGCGACGACAGCGCGGCGAGCTCTTCCAGGGCTGGCACAACCATGATCGGGTCCGAATCCGCGGGCACCACCAAGCAGGTCAGCCGCTCCAAGGGCTTGGCGTCATAGCCCACCAGATATCTGAGATCAGCCCCGGGCGTAATGAGCAA
>JBPCSY010000186.1:0-2577 GCA_051006695.1 Candidatus Nanopelagicales bacterium | reverse complement strand
GGCAATGCGTCTGACTGGATCGGAGCGTTGATAGCGAATCCAGCCGCTGACGACGGCAAAGATCGGGATGGCTGTCCACCAGTACGACTGGATCGCATCGGCCGCGCCTACTACGATCTGTGTCGGGATTGGCAGATCCTTGCCTGCACTGTCGAACATTTCGGTGAACTGCGGAACAACAAAAGTTAGCAATAGCAGGAGCGAACCGACCGCCATAATCACCAGGATAATGGGGTAGATCATGGCGGTCGTGACGGTGTCCTTTAACTCCTTGGAGCTGTCGAGGTACTGAGTCAATCGGTCGAGCACCGTTTCCAGCGCGCCACCGGCTTCCCCGGCCCGGATCAGGTTCAGGTAGAAGCGGGAAAACACCGGTCCCTGGGCCTCCAATGCATCGGACAGCTGTGCGCCGCCTTTGATCTTCTCAAGAATCTTGCCGATCATGCCATTAAATTCGGGCTCTTGTTCGGTCAGCTCCAGCAGCACGTTGAGCGCTCGATCCAGCGGCAGGCCTGCTTCAAGTAGGGTCAGTAGTTCCCGGGTGAAGAGCGTGACTTGCTTGTGAGAGATTTTTGAACCGCGCCGCCCAAACCGCAGAAAGCTGAAGGGGCTGGAGCCGGCGGCCGCAATCCGGATCGGCAGCAGACCCTCCTCCTGCAGGGTCAGGATCAGGGCGCTCTCGCTCGGTGACTCCCGATCTTCTTCGATGGTTTCACCGTCGCGGTTGACGGCCTTGATGTGAAATTGCGGCATGACTGGGTGAAGCAGTGATATCAGCTATCTGCAGTGACGCGCAGGACTTCTTCCACCGTGGTCAAGCCCGCGACCGATTTGAGAATGCCGTCCTCATACATGGTGCGCATCCCCTCCAACAGGGCCTGCTCTTCGATCTTGCGGGCCGGGGCGTTGCTCATGACCAGTCGCCGGATGTCGTCGGTCATGACCAGCAGTTCAGTGATCGCCAGTCGGCTGCGGTAGCCGGTGCCATCGCAGGCTTCACAGCCTTTTGGCCGGTAGAGGTGAATGGTTCGCTCATCAGTGTAGTTCCACAGCTTCAGCTCGGCGGCCACTTCGGGGAGTGGCTCGTACTCTTCCCGGCAATGGGGGCACAAACGCCGCACCAGCCGTTGACCGAGGATGCCATTGACTGTGGAGGTAATCAGGTAATCCTCCAGACCCATGTCGAGGAGGCGAGTGACTCCGCCGGCCGCGTCGTTCGTGTGCAGGGTTGACAGGACTAGGTGACCGGTCAGCGCCGACTGCACGGCGATGCGCGCGGTTTCGATGTCACGCATTTCGCCAATCATGATGACGTCGGGATCCTGACGGACAATCGAGCGCAGGGCCGAGGCGAAGGTCAGGCCAATCTGCGGTTTGGTCTGGATCTGGTTTACGCCTTCCAGTTGGTATTCCACCGGGTCTTCCACGGTGATGATTTTGCGGTCGGGCGTGTTGATCTTGTGTAGCGCGGTGTAGAGCGAGGTGCTTTTGCCGCTGCCCGTTGGGCCAGTGATGAGAATGATGCCATGCGGGGTTTCCAGGACGTTGATGAAACGCTTGAGCGAATCTCCCTCGAAGCCCAGGGTGTTGAAGTCAAACTTGATGCTCTCTTTGTGCAGCAGGCGGATGACCACGCTCTCCCCATACATGGTGGGTACAGTCGAGACACGCAAGTCGAGCTCCTTGCCTTGCACCTGCAACTTGATTCGTCCGTCCTGGGGCAAACGCCGTTCGGCGATGTTGAGCTTGGCCATGATCTTGATGCGCGAGATCACTGCGGCAGTGGATCGTACCGGAGGTGACTCGATCTCTCGCAACACGCCATCGACCCGCAGGCGAACCTTGAGTACTTCTTCGAAGGGTTCGACGTGAATATCAGACGCACGCATTTCCACTGCCCGCTGCATGATCAGGTTCACCATGCGGATAACCGGGGCTTCGGAAGCCAGGTCCTTGAGATGTTCGACATCGGCCTCGTTGATGTCGTCATCACTGCCGAAAGTATCGGTAATCTCGCCCATCAACGATTTGCCTGGGCCAAGCTGAGTTTCCAGGGCACGGTCGATTTCGGTACCCAGCCCGACACGCGCGACCACTGGTCGGTCGCAGGCGAGGGCAACGGAGTCCAGCAGTTCCCGGTCGAAGGGATCAGTGACGGCAATCGTCACCGCCTCGTCATTGGCCGCGAGTCCGACCAGGTGATTTTCCTTCAGAAAGCGGATGGAAATGGTTTCGGGCAGCGGTGAGTTTTCCGGGTAATCGTCCGGAACCACCAAGGGCAACCCGCTGACATCGGACAGAATCTCGGCCGTATCCCTCTCGGACAGAAGGCCCAGTTTGAGGAGTAGCGCGGGACTGCGGGGTTCGTCAGTCTGTGCTCCCAGCTTCTGGGCACGCACAATTTCGGTTTCCCTTAGCTTTCCGCGCGACACCAGCTCCTGCGCAAAGCGGTGGTACCGGGGCACGGGGAGAGAGGGCTCCTCGGAGGGGCCGATCGTGGGGGTGTTCTGTAATTCTGCAGACAAGGCGATGGGGTCGAGTTGATCAGCTATGACGGGTTGTGTGCGATCTCTGCGC
>JBPCSY010000185.1:0-7743 GCA_051006695.1 Candidatus Nanopelagicales bacterium | reverse complement strand
CCCTCGCCGATTTCGATGGCATTATCTCCGAGGTCGATGCCGGTGCCAACAAGGTCAAGGTCATGCTGACGATCTTCGGTCGCGAGACCCCGGTAGAGCTCATGATCGACCAGGTGTCGGTGATAAGCTAACCAATCAACCCCGCAATCAGCCAGTCCCGTCATCGGTGAGGATAGCTTCTCGGTACTGGTCGAATAGAGTCACAAGAGTTACGCCATAAGCACTACGTCTAATTGAGGAGAAGACGATGGCAAAGCAAGTTACCCATTTCATCAAGCTCCAGATTCCTGCCGGTCAGGCCAACCCCGCGTCTCCCGTTGGTCCCGCGCTCGGTGCCGCCCAGGTCAACATCATGCAGTTCTGCACGGCGTTCAACAACGCCACCAAGGACAAGATGGGCGACATCATCCCCGTCGAGATCACGGTCTACGAGGACCGCACGTTCGACTTCGTCCTGAAGACCCCGCCGGCCTCGCGCCTCATCCTCTAGGCCGCAGGCCTCGAGAAGGGTTCGGGCGAACCGCACAAGGTCAAGGCCGGATCCATCACGCAGGATCAGGTCCGCGAGATCGCCACCACCAAGATGCCCGATCTCAATGCCAATGACATCGATGCCGCGATGAAGATCATCGAGGGCACCGCTCGTCAGATGGGCATCACCGTCTCCTAAGGGAGACCCCAAAATCCGAATCACGTGGGAGAGCCTGCGCGGCTCACTAACCACAACCTGCGAAGGAGCAGAACATGAAGCGCAGCAAGGCCTACCGCGCCGCCGCTGAGAAGATCAACCCCGACGAGCTGTACTCACCGCTCTCGGCCGTTCGTCTCGTCAAGGCTGGCGTTGCAAGCAAGTTCGATCCGACCGTCGAGGTCTCCATGCGACTGGGCGTTGACCCCCGCAAGGCTGACCAGATGGTGCGTGGCACCGTTAACCTTCCGCACGGCACCGGCAAGACCGCCCGGGTCCTGGTCTTCGCCAACGGCGAGAAGGCTGACGAAGCACGCGCAGCAGGAGCCGACTTCGTCGGTTCCGACGACCTCATCGAGAAGGTGCGCGGAGGCTGGACTGACTTCGACGCCGCCGTCTGCACGCCCGATCTGATGGGCAAGGTCGGAACCCTGGGCAAGGTGCTCGGTCCCCGTGGCCTGATGCCGAACCCGAAGACCGGCACTGTCACCATGGATGTCGCGAAGGCAGTCGACGACATCAAGGGCGGCAAGATCGAGTTCCGCGTCGACAAGCACTCCAACCTGCAGTTCCCGATCGGCAAGGCCTCGTTCACCGAGACCCAGCTCGTCGAGAATTACGCAGCAGCCCTCGATGAGGTGCTGCGCCTGAAGCCGTCCGCGGCCAAGGGTCGCTACATCAAGAAGGCAACCTTCTCCTCGACCATGGGTCCGGGCGTGCAGGTTGACTCGAATCGCGTCAAGAACCTCACCGCCGAGGACGACATCTAGTCGTCGCGAAGCAATGATGAAGGGGCAGCCATCGGCTGCCCCTTCGTTGTTTTCAGCCAAACCGATTGACCACCGTTTGCGCTCGCGACACACTGGCAGGGCTGTCGATCGGCAGTGCTAGATCTCGATGATCGGATGGAGTCGCATGAGCGGGGTGCCGGTCGACTCGGCGATCTCATTACGCGATATCTCGATTCGACTCTCGGGCCTTCAGATCCTCGACTCGGTGAGTATCGATGTGCCCAAGGGCGCCGTCACCGGTCTCATCGGTCCTAATGGCGCAGGCAAGACCACGGTGTTCAACGTGCTGTCGGGATTCCTCTCCGCTGACTCCGGCACGGTGACCATCCACGGCACTGAGCAACGTCGAATCCGGCCACAACGTCTCACCAAGCTTGGCGTCTCACGAACCCTGCAGGGTGTCGGACTCTTCGCGACACTCTCCGCGCTCGACAACGTCATGCTCGGTGGCTCGTCCTCGATTCGCACCGGCATCATCGCCGATGGCCTGGCGATGCCCTGGGCTGATTCGCGCACCGCGCGCCTGCGCGAGCGTGCCCTGTTGGCGATGGAGGAACTCGGAGTCGCCGATGCCCGTGATCGGATGCCCGGTGAGCTTCCGTACCCGGTGCAGAAGAGAGTTGCGCTTGCCCGCGCACTCGTCAGCGATCCGTCGATCGTCCTTCTCGATGAGCCTGCCGGTGGCGTGAGCGTCGGTGACATCGCAGAGCTGGGGACGCTCATCCGCAGCTGGACTCCACAGCGCACGGTTCTCCTTGTCGAGCATCACATGGATCTCGTCATGAACGTGTGCGACCTCATCTGGGTTCTTGATGCCGGCAAGGTCATCGCTTCGGGCACTCCCGAGGAAATCCGCAGTAACCCCGCGGTTCTCGAGGCCTACCTCGGACACGAGGAGGCCGTCTGATGCTCGAGGTCAAGTCGCTCAGCGTGAGCTTCGGTGCCGTACGCGCACTCGATGCCGTCAGCCTGGTTGTGCCGCGTGGTGAGGTCACCGCTGTCATCGGGGCCAACGGAGCCGGCAAGTCGACCCTGATGCGCACCCTGGCAGGCCTGGTGAAGCCGGAGTCCGGCTCGGCCGAGCTCGATGGCGTGCAGGTGACGGGCCGCTCGCCCGAGGACATCGTGCGTTCCGGTATGGCGCTGATTCCCGAAGGACGCTCCACTATCCCCGAACTCACTGTCGAGGAGAACCTGCACCTTGGCGGCCTGTGGCGCCCGAGCGCTGAGCGCAAGGCCACGTCGGCGGAGATCTATGACATGTTTCCCGTGCTGGCCGAGCGGCGCCGCATGCGCTCCGACACCCTGAGCGGCGGCGAGCGTCAGCAGCTCGCGATCGGTCGCGCGCTGATGTGCGATCCGACGTGCCTGCTGCTCGATGAGCCGTCACTCGGTCTCGCGCCCCTGATCGTGACCCAGATCCTGCAACTAGTGAATCAGCTCGCGCGCGAGAAGAACCTGGCAGTGCTTCTCGTCGAGCAGAACGCCGTGACTGCGCTTCGGGTGGCGACGACCGGCATCATCATGAATCTCGGCACGGTCGTGCGCGTCGGCACAGCAGAAGAGATCGCTGCCGACGACGAACTACGCGATGCTTACCTCGGGTCGTAGGCGCTGACATGACGACATTCATCGACTACCTCCTTGGCGGGTTCTCCAGCGGCGCGGTCATTGCGCTCTTCGCACTCGCACTCGTACTCGTCTGGCGCTCGACTCGCATCGTGAACTTCGCGCAAGTCGGGCAGGCGATGTTCACCACTTTCATTGCGCTTGTCGTGCAGCAGTCCACTGGCTCGTGGATTCTCGGCCTGCTCGCCGGTCTCGTCGCAGGTGGAATTCTCGGCCTCATCGTTTACGCACTCGTGCTTCGTCCGGTGCAGCGACTCGACACCTCGGGCTCGATCATCGCTACTTTCGGCGTCCTCATCTCGCTGCAGGCCCTCGCCTCGATGATCTGGGGTGGCGAGCCGCAGTCCTTCCCGCCGCCTGTGGCGAACAACGGTCTTGAGATCGGCGGCCGCATCTGGCCGATCTCCTGGTACGACGTTCTGGTCTATGCCGTCACCGCGGCACTGGTCGTCGCGCTGACCCTACTGTTCACGCGCACCTCCCTCGGCCTGTCGATGCGCGCATCCGCCTTCAACCCTGAGGTAGCAAAGCTCTCCGGAATTCGCGTGAATCGCATGCTGGCCTTCGGCTGGGCACTCGCAGGAGTCGTGGGCGCAGTTGCCGGCGTCCTGATCGCACCGACCGCGAGCCTGTCGCCCAACAGCTTCGACATCCTGCTGATCTTTGCCTTCACGGCTGCGGTGGTGGGCGGTCTCGACAGTCTCATCGGCGCTGTGGCCTTCGGCATTGGCACAGGCTTGGTGCTTGCTCTCGTCACGGGTTACGGCGAGGCCGGCGATGCGCCGATCATCGTGCTGATTCTGTTGGCCATCACCTTGGTTGTGCGCCCTGGCGGCGTTTTCGGCCGCGGTAAGTCGAGGGCGGTGTGATGCCTTCCTGGTTGCGCAATTCGCGCCTTCTCGTTCATGCACCGCTGTTCATCGTGATCTGGTTCGTCCTGTCGCGACTGAACTTCATGGTCGAGCCACTGGTGAGCTACTACCTCGCACTCGCAGCGATGTATGCCACCGCCATGTTCGGCATGGTGATTCTCGTCGGGCTCTCCGGTCAGGTGTCGTTGGGCAACGGCGCACTGATGGCAGTGGGTGGCTACGTCTTCGCGGTCACAAGCCTGAACTGGCAGACGGTGCCGATCCTCGGCATGCAGTGGAATGCCGTGTACTCCGTGATCTTCGCCGGCCTCGGGGGAGTGATCGCCGGCTTGATCATCGGCCTACTCGCCGCGCGACTACGCGGGCCTTACCTCGCGGGTCTCACCCTCGGCATCGCGGTCGGGCTTCCGTCGATCGCCGCTCGATTCCCCGGCTTACTCGGTGGCAGCCAAGGCCTGATGCTCACTGTTCCGTATCCCGAGGGCGGATACGCGGCCGATAGCGCCGCGGCAGTCGATGCCGCCGTCGAGAGTGACGCCGCGGCACTCGAGGCAGCGCTCTCGGGCGGTACCGCCGCGCCCTCGGATGCCCCTTCATCTTCGGATGCCGCCGCATCGGAGGACATGCTCACGGTCGATGACGTGTCGGGTTCCGCTGCGCCGGAGGACATGCTCACGGTCGATGACGTGACGGGTCCGGGCTCGACGGTTTCGACCGAGACCGTCCCGGTGCCATCTCCCTCCGCGATTTCCTCGACTCCCTCAGGCACGGTCACCGATGCCGGCTTCATCCTCGAGCAGTGGCAGGCGTCGGTCTCCATTGCCGTGGCTTGCATTGCCGGTTTCATCGCCCTCAACCTCGTGCGCGGTCGCCAGGGCAGGGTCTGGAAGGCCGTCCGCGACGATCCGATCGCGGCAGCGCTCTCGGGAATCTCGCCGGCCGCCGCGAAGGTCTCGGCCTTCGTCGTCAGCAGCCTGTTCGCCGCGCTGGCGGGCGCTGTCTTCGCGCAGATCCTCACCTACGTGGGCCCCGGCGCCTACGGCGTTGCCTTGTCACTGTCGCTTCTCGTGGGCGTGGTCCTCGGCGGGCGCGGATCCCTCGTGGGAGCGGTGATAGGCGCGGTCTTGCTGGTGGGCCTGCCGGCTGCGGTCTCGAACCTGGCCGGTGAGCGGGGCTGGAGCGAGCAGGTCACGAACAACCTGCCGAGCCTGGCCTATGGCCTCTTGCTCGTGCTGGTCGTCCTGATTGCACCAGGCGGTGTCATGGGCCTGGTCGGATCCGGCTGGCGGCGACTTACTACTCGTCGGTAGCAAAATCAGGACACATGCCCCGACTTGGGGCTAGCCTCGGGCTACCTAGATGTGATGCGGCTTACATGCGCGGCATGGGCAACATCACCGAAGCCAAGGAGAGCACGTGAAGAAGAAACTGATCGTCAAGGGCCTGGCCACGACCGCGGCATTGGCCGTGGGTGCCGTGGGCCTCGCAGTGCCGTCGCAGGCCGCCGACCCCGGTGTCACCAAGACCCAGATCGTCATCGGTTCAACCTCGCCGCAGACCGGTCCGGCTGCAACGGGCTACTCGTACATCCCGCAGGCTGCCCAGGCGTACTTCGACTACGTCAACAAGAACGGCGGCATCAACGGTCGCAAGATCAAGTTCGTCGCCAAGGACGACATGTACAACCCGGCGACCACCCAGGCTCAGACCAGCGCTCTGCTGCTGAGTGACAAGATCTTCGCGATGTACGGCGCCTTCGGCACCGATCAGCACTCCACAGTGATCGACACCTTGAACAAGCGCGGTGTTCCGGACGTCTTCATCAACACCGGCGCCTCGCAGTTCGGCAATGTGAAGAAGTACCCGACCACGATTCCGTACCTTCCGTCGTATGCGGTCGAGGCCAAGGCCATGACCTACTACATCAAGAACACCCCGGCACTGAGCGACCTCAAGGCCTGCTTCATGTACCAGGACGGTGACTTCGGCGTTGATGCCTCGAACGGCTTCAAGGCCGCCGGAATGACCTTTGCTACCACGACCTCGTTCGCTGCTGCGAACATCGCCGCGGGCTTCGCCTCGCAGGTCGTCAAGATGAAGACGGCCGGCTGCCAGCTGGTCACCTTCTTCGGCATCACCCAGGCCACCGCCGCTCTCCTGGCCACCTCGGCCAAGGTGGGCTTTGCCCCGACCTGGATGGTTACCTCGGTTGGCTCCGAGCCCACCATCATCAAGGGCATCCTCGGCGCCGCGGCCACGAAGCTGATGAACAAGATGTACACCCCCAGCTTCCTGACCCCGATCACCGATCTCGGCAACCCGTACGTGGCGCAGATGAAGACCCTCGTCGAGGCCAGTGGCCTGCCGTGGAACTTCTACACCTACTACGGCGTGAACACCGCCTACGTTCTCTCGCAGGCGATCAAGGCTGCCGGCCCCGACCTGACCCGCAAGGGCCTGCTCGCGGCACTTCAGACCAACTCGTCGAAGTTCCGCTCGGCCGCATCGGTGCCCCTGGTCGTCACCACGACTTCGCACCAGGGCCTGACCGGCTACTGGATGGTTCAGTACGACTCGGCTGGCACTCTCGGCCGTCTCACCGAGTACGTCATGCTCGCGACCAGCGCACCCACCGGTGGCGCCAAGCGTGCGATCTACACGCAGGTGGGCCCGACCAAGAAGCTGCTCCCGTAAGGGAAGGCGTCTAGGGGAGGGGGTGGCTGAGGCCACCCCCTCTTCGCGTGCTCGGGGGCCGATTTGCCGCCGCGCCCCTTGGCCCCCTAATCTGTTGCCACCAAAGACCGCTGGTCGCTCTCCCGCAAGGAGAGTCGAAGGCTCCGCTCAGGCGGACGGCCCGCGTAGGTGACCTGGAAAGACCGCGAGAGCGGTACTGCCCCGTGCGCCTGCGCCGGGGCGTTTTGCTTGTCGGGGCATATGAAAGGAGCCCCATGGCACGGCCTGACAAGGCGAATACAGTCGCCGAGCTTGCCGACCACTTCCGCAATTCAAGTGCGGCAGTGCTCACTGAGTACCGCGGACTGAGCGTCGCGCAGCTAAAGACGCTGCGTCGCACCCTCGGCACCACGGTTACCTACGCGGTCGTCAAGAACACCTTGACCAAGATCGCAGCGAAGGAAGCCGGCGTTGCCGGTCTCGACGACCTGCTTGCCGGTCCCAGCGCTATCGCCTTCGTTAAGGGCGACGCCGTTGATGCCGCGAAGGCAATTCGTAACTTCGCCAAGGAGAATCCCGCCCTGATCATCAAGGGCGGCATCATGGACGGTGCGCCGCTGAGCGCATCCGACATCAACAAGCTCGCCGACCTCGAGTCGCGTGAGGTTCTCCTGTCCAAGCTCGCCGGAGCCATGAAGGCAAAGCAGTCGCAGGCAGCAGCCCTGTTCGCGGCACCGCTTTCCAAGACGGCCCGCGCACTTGGCGCCCTGCAGACCAAGCTCGAGGCGAACCCGGGCGCAGCAGCTGCTGCTCCCGCCGCCGAGGCCGAGGCTGCACCCGCCGAAGCAGTTGCCGACGAGGCTGTTGTCGAAGCAGTCGAGGTTGTTGCCGATGAGGCAGCTGCCGTTGATACCACCGAGGCAGCTGCAGAAGCAGCCGCTGAGGAAACCACCGAGGGCTAGAGCCCAACACCATCCGGCCGCCCTCGGGTTATTGGCCGGCATTACCGAAAGGACGCCATCATGGCGAAGCTCAGCACCGCAGATCTGCTCGACGCATTCAAGGAAATGACCCTCCTCGAGCTCTCTGA
>JBPCSY010000184.1:0-3215 GCA_051006695.1 Candidatus Nanopelagicales bacterium | reverse complement strand
GCTGAAAACCCGCCCGGGCTCGTTCACCCAGATCTCCTCCACGCTGGGATCGTCGAAGAGGGACTGCAGGCGGCCATAGCCCGTAAAGGTCGCCATGAGTCGTCGGTGAATCTCACCCGTACCGTCATCAAGCCCGCTGTCGACCAGGCATTCGTCAATGACCGCGCGAACTCCGATGAGGTTCTCCCACGGGTCAACATCGGCGTCAAGAAGTGCTGAGCGCACGCGCGCATGAAGTTCGTCGAGCACGGTGGCCTCCGTTCGAGTGATGACTCGTCGACGGTAGGTCGATCAGTGCGCGGGCACCAGACTCAGTTCACGGACTGTGGATAACTAGGACGCAATGAAGCGATCCCACGCCGCCTTCACGAATTCGGGATGCTCCATCTGCGCCACGTGCCCGGAGTCGGGAAGCACGACGACATGCGCATTCGGAAAGTACTTGGTCACCTTGTGCGCGGCAGCAGGATCGATGAGTGGATCCTTGCGTCCGTAGATCACGAGAGTGGGGCAGGTGATCTTGGTGACGAGCTTCCACGGACGCTGCGGACCCCGGTCGAGGAAGCTCTTCATCATTCCGCGCAGTGACGCAAGGAATGCATCATTGGCATACGGGAAGTGCTCGCGCGCCTTCGCTTCCGCCACCGCCTCCTCGTAGCGCTGCGGGGCGACGCGCGACGGATCAGCGAAGCAGAGATCGATTGAGCCCTGCACGCGCTGCTCGACCGGCACGTTGAGGAACTTCTCGACGAGTTTCTCGCCGACGCCCGGCACCGCGATAACCGGAAGGTGCACGTTGCCCTTGCCAATGCTGAAGGTCGGTAGTGCCGGTGAAGTCATGGTCAGTGACCGAACGAGATCGGGGCGCCTCGCGGCAATCTGCACGGCGACAGCGCCGCCGAGGGAATTGCCGAATAGATGGACCGGGCTTCCGCCAAGGTGATCGATGAAGTCGACAACAGCGCGTGCATGACCCAGTGGGGTCATGTCGCCATCGCGCGGCGGCGGCGACTGACCGAATCCGCCGAGATCGATCGCGTAGCCGTCAACCTGATCCCGCATGGCATCCATGAGATCGGTCCAGTTGAGCGAGGAGCCACCGAGCCCGTGGATGTAGACGGCGAGGGGCAGGCCCGACTTCGTGGGCTCGGCATGGCGCACGGACAGCGTGCGATGGGTCAGGGCCACATCAGCCCGGGGCCACGGCGGTGCGAGCACGGAGTCGGTCACGAGTTCAGGTTACCGAAGACCTGTCGGCGAGGGTTACCCGTCGGTAGTGTTCCGATCATGACCTCCGAGAATGCTCGCCCCGCTCGCCTGCCCAAGGCCGAGCGACGGGCGCAATTACTCGAGGCGGCACTCGAAGTGTTCTCGGCCGATGGCTACCACGCGGCGGGCATGGACCAGATCGCCGAGCGTGCCGGCGTGACCAAGCCGGTGCTCTACCAGCACTTCCCGAGCAAGCTCGATCTCTACCTCGCCCTCCTCGACTCGGCCATCGATGATCTGCTCACCGCGACGAATTCCGCTATCGCCTCGACGAGCGACAACAAGCAGCGCGTGCGCGCCACTCTCGACGCCTACTTCGGGTTCGTCGATGCCCGCAAGAGCGGGTTTCGGCTCGTGTTCGAGAGCGACCTGATGAACGAGCCCTCCGTGCGCGAGCGAGTGGAGAAGGCCGAGTCGGCTATCGCCGAGTCCATCGCCCAGGTCATCGCCGCCGACACCGGTCTGCGCGAGGATCAAGCGCTCCTCCTCGGCTCCGGGCTGCAGGGAACCATGGAGATTTCGGCTCGCCGCTGGGTTCGAGACCCCGGCAGCATCACGCGGGAGGAGGCCGCCGAGCTCGTGGCCACCTTGTGCTGGCGTGGTATCGGCGGCTTCCCGCTCACTCACCCCCCGACGTAGCTCTACTCGCGGTTGCGTCGGCTTCGTTCGTCGACTCCGTTCGTCTATGGCGTAACCCCACCCGACTGCGTACCGGCTGTGTGCGTGAGAGCATGGGGCCAGGCGTCCGAACGAACGATCGCCGAGTCAACGAAGGAGATAGGCCGTGGAGATCAAGGTCGGTGTCGAGAACACCCCGCGCGAGGTCGCACTCGAGAGCGAGCAGACACCCGAGCAGGTCACCGCAGCAGTCGAGGCTGCACTGGCCAATGGCACCGTGCTCTCACTGACCGATGATCGCGGTCGCACCGTGCTGATCCCCGGCGCGAAGATCGCGTACGTCGAGATCGGCGCACCGTCCTCGCGCCGCGTGGGCTTCGGCTCCTAGTCGCATACCTTCACAGTCTCGCTACGCGGCGAGGCCCAATGCTGTCATGCGCCGGGTGTGATTCTCGGTAAGTCGTGCGAGCATGCGGCCCATCTCGGCCAGGTCTGCACCCGGGCGATCAGCGCCGCCGACGATCAGTGCCGAAAGAGCATCACGCTCTGCTGCAACACGCTGGGCCTGCGACAGCGCCTCGCCCACGAGACGGCGGCCCCAGAGTGCGAGACGACCTGCCACGCGCGGATCAGCATCAATAGCCGCGCGGACACGATCGACGACAAAGGCCGAGTGACCTAGGTCCTCGCATACGGTCTCGACAAGTTCGCGAGTGCTCGAATCGACGTACCGTGAGATCTCGCGATAGAAATCCATGCCGATGCCATCGCCGACATAGGCCTTGATCAACCCCTCGAGCCAGTCACTGGGCATCGTGTGCGAGTGGAACTCGGCATAGGAGGTCTTGAACGGACTCATCGCTGCCTCGGGATCAACGCCTAACTGGATGAGCCGATCACGCAGATGGCGGAAGTGCCGGAATTCAGCATTGGCCATCTCCGCCAGCGCTGATTCATCCCCCACCGTCGGAGCTAGGGCGGCGTCAGAGGCCGTGCGCTCGAAGGCCGTGAGCTCGCCGTAGGCAAGAACGCCGAGGAGATCGATCACCGCCTCGCGGTAGACCGGGTCGGTCTCCAATGCGGACGGATCGGGCGCGGTGAAGTCATCGACCGGCTCCCCTAGGGGCATTTCCTGCTCAGCAGTCATAGTGATTCCAGGGTATCGGGGGCCGGCGGGTAGAGTAATCCGTAATTACAAGGAGAATTTTGACTACTGACAGCGTTTCCGCCGTCGACCCCACCACTGCACCGACCTTCGCAGAGCTGGGCACCGACCCCCTTATTTCCGCCGCACTTGCCGCTGACGGCATTCACACGGCATTCCCCAT
>JBPCSY010000183.1:0-9571 GCA_051006695.1 Candidatus Nanopelagicales bacterium | reverse complement strand
TCCCCGACATGTCGTTCCTGCTCGCGACCGATCTGGCCGTGGTCGATCACGCCGATGGTTCGATCATGCTGATCGCTAACGCGATCAACTACGACGACTCCGATGCCAATGTCGACGCGGCCTGGGCTGACGCGGTCACGCGCCTAGATGCCATGGAGACCGCGCTGGGCGCCGCGGCTCCGGCAACTGTCGTCTCCTTCGATGGCAGTGCGGTACCTCTCGTCACCGCATCGACCGTGCCGGCCGACTACCTGGCGGCAGTCGACACGGCCAAGGAGTACATCCGCGCCGGCGATGCCTTCCAGATCGTGCTCTCGCAGCGCTTCAGCACTCCGTGCCCGGCCACGGCCCTCGATGTCTATCGCGTACTGCGCACCACGAATCCGAGCCCGTACATGTACTTGCTGCGCCTGCCCGTCGACGACGGCGTGGCGGCCGACGAGTCCTCGGGTCGTCTCTCGGATGACGTCGCCTTCGAGATCGTCGGCTCGTCACCGGAAGCCTTGGTCACCGTGCGAAGTGCGCACGTGGTCGTGCACCCGATCGCCGGTACCCGCCCGCGCGGTGCCTCGGTCGAGGATGACGCGGCACTCGCCGACGACATGCTGGCCGATGAGAAGGAGCGCGCCGAGCATCTGATGCTTGTCGATCTCGCCCGCAACGACATCGGCCGAGTCTGCGCACCGGGCACGGTCAACGTCGTCGAGTTCATGCAGGTCGAGCGCTATTCGCACGTGATGCACCTCGTCTCGACGGTGACCGGAACCCTGGCGTCATCTTCCTCCGCGTATGACGCACTGGCGGCGACCTTCCCGGCGGGCACGCTGTCAGGTGCGCCCAAGCCGCGCGCGATGGAGATCATCGACGAGCTCGAGCCGCTGCGCCGCAATCTCTATGGCGGGTGCGTCGGCTACTTCGACTTCGCCGGCAATGTCGACATGGCCATTGCCATTCGCACGGCCGTACTCAAGGACTCCGTCGCGTATGTGCAGGCAGGTGCGGGCATCGTCCTCGACTCTGTCCCCGAGAGCGAGGCGGCCGAGTGCGCGAACAAAGCGGCCGCGGTACTTCGCGCCGTCGCGATTGCCGCGACCATGCGTCCGAGTCGGAGTGATGATGCCGCGCACGTATAGATATGCGCTGTTCGCACTGATCATCGGTGCGGCACTGCTCCTCCTTGGCTACTCGATGCCGTGGGCGACTGTGTCCATCCCGATCGTCACGGGCGGCCCTGCGTCGAGTGAGGTGGAGCTCAGCGGCAGTTCGATCGCACCGCTGGCCTCGGTGGCCGGCTGGCTCGCTGCTGCCGGCCTGGCAGGCATCATCGCGACCCGTACGTGGGGCCGGGTCATCATCGGCGCGATCGTGGCAATCGCCGGGGCCGGTTCGACCCTGGCTGTGGGCTGGTTCGCCGTGGCCTCAGCCGGCCTGATCCGGGCAGCGGCCGAGGCACATGCGGGGGAGACCCTCGGCGATATCGGCGACTACTCGATCACCTGGTGGTGGATCCCGACCTTGCTCGCTTCGCTCCTCGTGCTCGCTGCGGGCCTGCTGACCTGCACCCGCGGACGCACCTGGCCGGGCCTCGGGCGCAAGTACGACCGCGCCAACCCGCGGCAGCTCACACCGTGGCAAGCACTTGATGAGGGCCAGGACCCGACCCTGGATACCTGATCGATTCCTGACCGGCACGTGGGCCGCCGGACTGTGATGCAGGCCTCGGCGTGCGTGGAGGGAGTTCCTCGCGGTCGATCTGATTAGATTGCGCCATGACCACCGAGCATGCCGATCACGGATCCACCCCCGCCGCCTGGACAGTCGTCGTCATCGTGACGATCGCCTTCATCGTGGGCACCCTCGGTGTCATGCTCGCCAACTGGGTGATGTTCTGGATCGGCGTCGGCATCCTCATCCTCGGCGTAGTCGTCGGCAAGGTCATGGCCATGGCCGGCCTCGGAAAGAAGCGTCCCGCGCACGCCTGATCACCGGTGTGCCCAAAAGTCGGGCGCATCCCTGGCACGAGGAATACGGCGCCTGCCGCAATCCTTACGCACACCTAACACTTCCCTGACCCTTACCCGACCACGTCGCATGCGCGCATTCGCGCATCCATGACAAGGTGGAGCCGTGGACACAGTCAAGGGCCTCGTGCTCGTCGTCGAGGACGAACGAGCGATCTCCGATCTCCTGCGCATGTACCTATCTCGCGAGGGCTTCGGCGTTCATGTCGAGTCCGATGGCGTGGCCGGCCTCGCGGCCGCCCGTCAGCTGCATCCCGTCGCGATCATCCTTGACGTAGGCCTGCCGGGCATCGATGGCACTGAGGTGTGCCGCCAGCTGCGTGCCGACAATGACTGGGTGCCGGTGCTGTTCTGCACCGCTCGTGATGACGAGGTCGATCGAGTTCTCGGGCTCGAGCTCGGTGCCGATGACTACGTCACCAAGCCCTTCAGTCCGCGCGAGGTCGTGGCACGCGTGAAGTCGGTCGTGCGCCGCGCCACCCGTGCCCAGATGGGCGAGGGTCCGTTGGTGCTCGGCGAGATCTCCCTCGACCAAGTGACCCGTCGGGCCACGGTCGCGGGGGAGCCCCTTGATTTCACCGCCACGGAGTTCGACCTGCTGGCGCATCTGATGAGCAACCCGGGCCGCGTGTACAGCCGCGAGCAACTGCTCGCCGAGGTGTGGGGATACGCCGCCGTTGTCGGCACCCGCACTGTCGACGTCCACGTGGCGCAGGTGCGTGCCAAGCTCGGCGACAACAGCCCGATCCGCACGGTGCGCGGCGTCGGCTACTCCGCGGAACTCTGAGAGAGGCTTCCGCACCATGTCAGCAGAGGTGAACGGCGGTCGCCAGAGCATCGTCACGCGCACGGTGCTGATGACCAGTGCCATCGCCGCACTGGCCATCGTCATCGCGGGAGTGATCTCCTACCCGCTGGTGCGCTCGACCGCACTTACCCAGGCGCACAACTCCCTTGCCCGACTCGCCGACCTCACCGTGTCCGCACTCGAGCGAGACTCCTTTGTCGGCGGACGAAATGAGCCACTGCCACGTCCCCTGGCGGAAACCCTGCGTGCCGAGGATGTCACCGGCTACATCGTGATGATGGGCGGCGTGGACGTGCCCGGCCTCACCTCCAAGCAGCTTCAGCGAGTACTGGCCGGCTCGCCCGTCACCACGGAAGGGCGTACCGAGGAAGGTGAAGTGCTGGTCGAGGCACGGCCCTTCGGTGCCGGCATGGCCGTCGTGCTCGAGCAGCCCGTCTCCGTCGTGGGAGTCACGGCGATCGACGTCATTCGTCGCGTCGTGCTCGCACTCATGCTCGGGCTTCTCATCGCGATTCCGATCGGTTACGTGGCGGCACGCCGGCTCACTCGCCCGCTGCGCGCGGCACGCGATGCCGCGAACGAGATGGCCAAGGGCTCGCGTGACGTACGGCTCGAACCCGAGGGCCCGCAGGAGATCGCCGACATCGCCGTCTCGCTCAATCGCCTCAGCTCTGCACTGTCGGTGTCCGAAGCGCGTCAGCGTGATTTCCTGCTGTCGGTCTCCCACGAACTGCGCCCGCCGCTCACGGCGGTCAAGGGCTATGCCGAGGCGATGGCCGATGGTGTCGTACCTGCCGATGAGGTGGAGCGCACGGCCCAGACTGTCGTGGCCGAGGCCGAGCGCCTCGATCGACTCGTGACAGATCTGCTCGATCTCGCACGCCTGGGCGCCGTCGACTTCCGAGTGAACCCGGTCGAAACAGATCTCGATGAACTTGTCGCTGACGCCGCGCTCGTGTGGGCAGATCGCGCGGCCAGGCATGACGTCGAACTGCGCATCGAGCGGCCTGGAACCCCGCTGATCATCACCACCGATCCCATGCGAGCCCGCCAGATCCTCGACAACCTGGCCGAGAATGCCTTGCGAGTCTCCCCGGCCGGCTCGGTGATCGTGCTGGCCGTGCGGGCCGAGCACGACGGCGCCATCCTCGAAGTGCGCGATAGCGGCCCCGGCCTGACCGACGATGACGTGAGCGTGGCCTTCGAGCCCGGCGTGCTGCACGAGCGGTACCGAGGAGTGCGTCCGGTAGGCACCGGCCTGGGCCTGGCACTGGTGGGCAAGCTCGCCGGCGGCCTGGGCGGTTCGGCCGAGGCTGGTACAGCCTCCGAGGGCGGTGCCCGATTCACGGTGCGCCTGCCTGCCGCGACGTAGTCTGGTGCGGTGAGCACCCAGCTGGCACCCGAGTCCGTCGTGACGGCGGAACGCGTCGATACCCGCCCGCGTGGGCGTCGGCTCGTGGCCCCGCTGCTCACCGGTGCGCTCACTGTCGGCGCCCTCGGATATCTGTTCGCGGTCGACCCCAACGAGCCCGGTCATTTCCCGCTGTGCCCCACCAAGGCTTTACTCGGAATCGACTGCCCGGGCTGCGGCTGCATGCGCGGGCTCTACGCGCTGACCCACGGTGACCTCGCCGGTGCCGCGGATCACAACCTGCTCCTGCTGCTTGCCGTGCCATTCGCCGTGGTGCTGTGGGTGCGGTGGCTGATGCGTGCCTGGCGCGGGGTAAGCCCGGCCGTCAGCATGCGTACCTTCAGGCTGCGCAATCGACTCATGATCATCGCGCTGGTCGCGATCCTGGCCTTCGGTG
Source organism: Candidatus Nanopelagicales bacterium (assembly GCA_051006695.1). GTDB lineage: Bacteria > Actinomycetota > Actinomycetes > S36-B12 > S36-B12 > CAIKZY01. The sequence continues at coordinate 4,934 of JBPCSY010000183.1, read as the reverse complement.
TCGTCCGCAACTACGTTCCGTACCTCGATTCCGCTGCCTAACCCACGTGCCCTCTGCATCGCATGAGGGCTCATACCGCGGGGGATGCGGGCTCGTGCGTGACAGATACCCTTGACCCGTGACCGTTCTCGATGACATCTGCGACGGCGTTCGCCTCGATGTCGCCCAACGCGAGGCCCTGCTCGGTCTCGACGAGGTCATGGCCCGCGCCTCGGCAGTCGCCCCCGCACGTGATGTCGCCGCGATCCTGCGCCGCCCGGGCATGAGCGTCATCGCCGAGGTCAAGCGCACCAGCCCGAGCAAGGGTGACCTTGCCCCGATTGCCGATCCGGCAGCGCTCGCCGCCGACTACGAGGCCGGCGGGGCATCGGTGATCAGCGTGCTCACCGAGGAGCGTCGCTTCAACGGCAGTCTCGCCGATCTCGAGGCTGTGCGCGCCCGAGTCGGTATTGCCGTACTTCGCAAGGACTTCATGGTCAGCGAGTACCAGATCTTCGAGGCGAAGGCCTACGGCGCTGATCTGATCCTGCTCATCGTCGCCGCTCTCTCCCAGCAGCAGCTCGTATCGATGCTCGCACTCGCCGAGTCCCTTGGCCTGAGCGTTCTCGTCGAGGTGCATGACGAGGAGGAGACCCGTCGCGCTGTCGATGCTGGCGCCCCCATCCTCGGCGTCAATGCACGCAACCTGAAGACACTTGACGTCGACCGCGGCACCTTCGAGCGTCTCGCGCCCCTGATCCCTGACACCTGCGTGAAGGTCGCCGAGTCGGGCGTGCGCGATGCCGATGACGTGCGCTACTACTCGTCACTCGGCGCCGATGCCGTGCTCGTCGGCGAGAGCCTGGTCAAGGACGGCAATCCGCGCGAGGCGGTCGCAGCACTCATCAGCGCAGGGGAGTCCACATGACCGTCACCGATATCGCCGGCCACTTCGGCCCGTACGGCGGGCGCTTCGTGCCCGAGGCGCTGACCGCAGCACTTGATCAGCTCGATGCCGCATTCCGTGCGGCCATCGTCGACGAGGCCTTCCGAGCTGAGCTGGCGGGCCTCGAGCACGACTACACCGGTCGTCCGAATCCGCTGACCCTCGCTCGCCGATTCGGTGCCGAGTGCGGCGGCGCGACCGTATATCTCAAGCGCGAGGATCTCAACCACACCGGCTCGCACAAGATCAACAATGTGCTCGGCCAGGCGCTGCTGACCAAGCGCATGGGCAAGACCCGCGTGATCGCCGAGACCGGCGCCGGTCAGCATGGCGTCGCCACGGCGACAGCGGCAGCCCTCATGGGTCTTGAGTGCACGGTCTACATGGGCGAGGCCGATACCAAGCGCCAGGCACTCAATGTCGCACGCATGCGGCTGCTCGGAGCCGAGGTCGTGCCCGTCACCATCGGCTCGCGCACCCTCAAGGACGCCATCAACGAAGCCATGCGCGACTGGGTGAGCTCGGTCGAGAACACGCATTACTGTCTGGGCACCGTCACCGGCCCGGCGCCGTTCCCGGAGATGGTGCGGTACTTCCACTCCGTCATCGGGCGCGAGGCGCGCGAGCAGATCCTCGCGGCCGAGGGGCGTCTGCCCGATGCCGTTGCGGCATGTGTCGGCGGTGGCTCGAATGCGATGGGCCTGTTCAGCGGATTCATCAATGACGAGTCGGTGCAGTTGCGCGGCTACGAGGCCGGCGGGCAGGGCATCGAGACCGGCAAGCATGCCGCTCGATTCGCGCAGGGCTCGCCCGGCGTGCTGCACGGTGCGCGCACCTACGTGATGCAAGACCAGTGGGGCCAGACCATCGAGTCGCATTCGATCAGCGCAGGCCTCGACTACCCGGGCGTCGGCCCCGAGCATGCGTGGCTGCACGACACCGGCCGCGCGATCTACGAGTCGGTCACTGACTCCGAGGCCATGGAGGCCTTCGCGGCGCTCTGCCGAACCGAGGGCATCATTCCCGCAATCGAGACGGCGCATGGTCTGGCCGGCGCAATGCGCCTGGGCAAGCAGATGGGGCCGGGCAGCCTCATCATCGTCAATCTCTCCGGTCGCGGTGACAAGGATGTCGCGACCGCGGCCCGTTGGTTCGGCATGGATCTCGGCGCCGGCGTAGAAGTGTCGGAGGGACGATGACCCGCCACGCCTCACTCGCCGCGGCATTCGCCCACGCCAAGTCCGAGAATCGCGCAGCACTGATCGGCTACCTGCCCGCAGGCTTCCCGACCGCCGCTGACAGTGTGCGCATCATCAACCAGATGGTCGCCAGCGGCTGCGACATCATCGAAGTCGGTCTGCCGTACTCGGATCCGCTGATGGATGGCCCGGCCATCCAGGAAGCCGTCGACATCGCCCTGTGCGCAGGCACGACACCCGAGACAGTGCTCGAGGTTGTCGAGCAGGTTGTCGCGGCGGGTGCGACAGCAGTGGTCATGTCGTACTGGAATCCGATCGAGCGCTACGGGGTCGAGCGGTTCGCGGCTCGGCTCGAGGCGGCCGGTGGCCTGGGCGTGATCACGCCTGATCTGACTCCGGAGGAAGCCGGCGATTGGATCACCGCGACCGATGCCCATGGGATCGAACGCATCTTCCTCGTGGCGCCATCGTCGACCGATGCGCGCATTGCCAAGGTCGTCGAGTCGACCTCCGGCTTCGTGTACGCGGCATCGACCATGGGCGTCACGGGCGCTCGCACGACCCTCGGCACGGCTGCCGGCGAGCTCGTCGCGCGCACCCGACCGGCCACCCAGTTGCCGATCTGCGTCGGCGTGGGTGTCTCGACGGGGGAGCAGGCGGCCACGGTTGCCTCGTACGCCGACGGAGTTATCGTGGGATCAGCCTTCGTCAAGCGGGTGCTCGACGCGGCCACGATCGACGATGCCTGCATCGCGATCGATTCACTGACACGAGAGCTCGCCGAAGGAGTGCGATCATGAGGAAGATCTGGGGCAACCCGTGGATCGGCCTTATCTTCCGCCTGGTGCTTGCCGCCGTGCTGATCTACGCCGGTGCGATCAAGCTGTTCGAGCCCGGCGGTGCCCGCGATGCGATCGTCGCCTATCGAATCTTCGGCGGCAACATTCCTGACATCCTCGGCTGGGCGATGCCCATCGCCGAGGTAGTTCTCGGACTCCTGCTTCTGATCGGCATGTTCGTCCGCTGGGCCGCCTTCCTCACCGCCTGCCTGATGACCGCCTTCGTGCTGGGCATCGCGAGCGTGTGGATCCGCGGTTACAACATCGACTGCGGCTGCTTCGGTGGCGGCGGCGACATCTCCGCCGATGGCCGCAACTGGCGGTACACGTCGGAGATCCTTCGTGACCTGCTGTTCACCGGAATGGGTGTCTGGCTCGTGGCCTGGCCGCGCACCCGATTCGGTCTTGACGTCGCGCACACGGACACGACCGCCCCCTCCGGCGATGGCGATCCGGAGATCGTCGTTTACGGTGTTACAGAGGACTCGACAACCGAAGGGCACCAGCATGGGTGACAAGCACAGCGATCGCCGCGCCAAGGCAGAGGCGGCCCGCAACGCCGCGAATGCAGGCGAGAAGAAGCGCGAGCGCATCACCCGCATCGTCGGTGCCGTGGTCGTCGTCGTCGTGGTGCTGGGCATCATCGGCGTGGCCGTTATCGCGAAGAACTCCTCGAGTGATGCCTCCGGTGGCGGCGGCACGTCGAGTGCCTCGGCTGATCCGGGCGCACCTGCACCTGCGGGCACCTTCCCGACCGAGGATCCGTACGCCTACGGCGTTCCCTTCAACACGGCCGCGAACGTGCCGGTCGTCGAGATCTGGGAAGACTTCCAGTGCCCGGCTTGCCAGGCGCTGGAGAAGGCCAATGGCGCCGGTATCGAGAAGCTCGCCTCCGAGGGCAAGATCCAGCTGATCTGGCGTCCGACGACCTTCCTCGATCGCAACCTGCAGAACGACTCCTCGGTGCGCGCCTCAGCGGCCTGGGGCTGCGCGGTTGATGCAGGAAAGACGAAGGAGTACCACGACACGATCTTCGCCAATGCTCCTGCAACTGAGGGCGACGGATTCACCGACGCGCAGCTGCTCAGCTTCGCCACTGCCGCCGGCTTTTCCGGCGCAGACCTCGAGACCTTCACGAGCTGCCTTGATGCAGGCACGTACCAGCCCTGGGCCCTGAACTCGACCCAGGTGTTCTACGACGCCAACATCCCGGGCACGCCGCTCGTGAAGATCAACGGCACGGAGATCGATCCGTCAGTCGTCGCCGATCAGGCCAAGTTCGAGCAGGCAGTGGCTGACGCGACCAAGTAGTCGCGACACCACGTATGCGTGAGGACCACAAGTGACGTCATCTGAGGTACTCACGTTCATTCCCAGCCCCTCGCAGGGCGTGTGGAATCTCGGCCCCGTGCCGCTGCGCGCCTACGCCCTGCTCATCATTGCGGGCATCGTCATCGCGGTCTGGTTCGGCGGCAAGCGCTATGTCGCTCGCGGCGGTCAGCCGGGCGTCATCACCGATATCGCAATCTGGGCGGTGCCGTTCGGCATCATCGGTGGTCGGCTCTACCACGTCATCACCGACAATCAGCTGTACTTCGGCCCTGATGGCAAGGGTCTCGCCGCTGCCTTCCGTATCTGGGACGGCGGCCTGGGCATCTGGGGCGCAGTCGCCTTCGGCGCCCTCGGTGCCTGGATCGGTGCGCGCCGGGCCGGCGTGGCACTTCCGCCGGTCGCCGATGCGATCGCACCTGCCATTGCCCTTGCCCAGGCCATCGGCCGCTGGGGCAACTACTTCAACCAGGAACTCTTCGGCAAGCCGACCACGGTCCCGTGGGCGCTCGAGATCGATCCGGTGCACCGACCGGCGGGCTTCGAGCAGTACGCCACCTTCCAGCCGACCTTTCTCTACGAGTCGCTGTGGCTGCTGGGCATGGTGCTGGTGCTGGTGTGGGCTGATGAGCGGTTCCGGAT
>JBPCSY010000182.1:0-6655 GCA_051006695.1 Candidatus Nanopelagicales bacterium | reverse complement strand
GCGAAGCGGCGACCGCACAGGAGGGGAAGGCTGCACCCACCGACCTCGAGAGCCCGGGCTCCGCAGGGCGACTGCCAGGAGGTAGCGGGTCCTCTCCATCGCCGGGAGCGGTTGGGGCAGCGCGTCCGAAGGAAGGTGAGACGTTCGGTCTCGTTTACGTACCCAGGCTCCGGAGCAAGGCCTGGGCGCAACCACTATCGAGTGGGATTGAAAGTGAGCAATTGAACTCAGGAATCGGGCACTTTCCTGGTTCCGCGATGCCGGGAGAGCTTGGCAATTTCGCCATTGCCGGACATCGGGCCACCTACGGGGAACCGTTTGCTCACATAGATGAACTTGTCGCAGGGGACAGGGTCATCATTCGCACCGCCAAGGGCTGGTTCGTCTACACGCTGGCGAAAGATCAGATCGTCAAGCCGGAAGCGGTGTGGGTCGTCGACCCGGTGCCGGGGAAGCCCGGCGCTGTCCCGGCTGAAGCTCTTCTCACGATTGTCACGTGCGAGCCGAGATGGGGATCGACGTCGCGCTGGATCTGGTGGGGTGAGCTCACCGAGGTGCTACCGGTCGACAGCCCACCAATCGAGATTGTCCAATTCGGGGCGTAAGTGCTGGATTTCAGGACCGCGGCCCCTGCGACCAGAGCGGCGATGAGGAACCGCGTATGTATGCGAGTTCCTCCCGATGATGCGGGGAGCACGCCAAGTCGCGCCTCCCTCGTTCTGTGACTCGTGGGGCCTAAGTTTCGAATGTGATCGATCGCTACGGCTCCGACGTGCTCGCGGTGAGCCATACCCAGGCCCGCCGGCCACCTGTGCAGGTGCCCGCCGATATCGGCATGGTGCTCGAGTGCCCGCATACGGGCTGGTGCGGAGCGATCGTCGGCCTGCAGAAGGGCCCGGGTGGCTGGGGCGTGAACCTCGAGGATCGTCATGGCCGTCGCAAGATGTTCCTGCTCACTGACCCCTTCCTTCTCGAGGGCGAGCGCATCACGCTCGTCCGCCCGAATCCGTTGGCACCAGCCGCTGCGCGCTTGACCGCCTCCGGCTCCGTTGCCGTCGTCAACACCCGCGCCCGAGTGGCCCGTGCCTCGCGCATCTGGGTCGAGGGCAAGCAGGATGCCGAACTGATCGAGAAGATCTGGGGCGCCGACCTGCGCGTGGAGGGTGTCGTGGTCGAGGAACTCGGCGGCGCCGATGACCTGCTGCGCGCCGTGCGTGACTTCGATCCGAGCTTCGATCGCCGTATCGGGATCCTGCTCGATCACCTCGTGCCCGGTTCCAAGGAGACTCGCATCGCCGACTCGGTGCTCGCCGAGTATTCGGAGGATGTCGTCGTTCTCGGCCACCCGTATGTCGATGTCTGGCAGGCGGTTCGACCGTCAGTGCTCGGAATCGATTCCTGGCCGACCATCCCCAAAGGCACTTCCTGGAAAGAAGGGGTGTGCGCGAAGCTCGGCTGGGTCGATGACACCTCGGCCGCCTGGCGCGCGATCCTCGCCAAGGTCAACACCTACGCCGATCTCGAGCCGTCGTTACTCGGTCGTGTCGAGGAGATCATCGATTTCGTGACGGCCTGACGGTCTCGCACGCGAGAATGGGGCATGCCTCCATTCGAGTTGATTCCCCTCGCCACCGTCACCGTCACCCGCGGTGATATTCGCCGTCTCGGCGAAACCCCGTTCAGTCGCCGCGTGATCGGCTCGATTGCTGATGGGCGCTGGGAGGGGGAGCGCATCAAGGGCTCGATGATCGGTGCCGGCGGAGACTGGGCCATTCCGACAGCCGGCCACATCATGCTGCTCGACGTGCGCCAGCTTGTCGAGACCGATGACGGGGCACTGATCTACGTCACGTACATGGGCCGCTGCGATCGCGAGCGTGGCACATACACCGTCGCTCCAACCTTCGAGACCTCCGATGAGCGCTACGCCTGGCTCAATGGCATCCAGGCCATCGGTCAGGGTCGAAGTATTGGTGACCAAGTCGTGTACGAGATGTTCGAAGTTCGCTAGCCTTCAGGGAGTAACTTGAGACTCGATCCAGTAAGGGTCGGGTTCGGGTTCTCGAGCAGGGAGCGCACGTGAGCAAGCCAGTAGCCATCGTCACCGGTGCCGGCACCGGCATCGGTCAGGCCGCCGCCATGATGTTCGCCGATCGCGGTTACGACGTCATCGGCGTTGATCTGAGCGACGAAGCACTGCACTGGGCTTCCGCCCGGGGGCTCGCCACTGTCGTCGGCGACGTGAGCGAGGAGCCCACGAGCGAGCGAATGGTGGCTGCCGCCCTCGATACCTTCGGCCGTCTCGACACCGTGGTGCTCAACGCCGGCATCGCGCGCCGCTCTGAGTGGGAGGCCGACGATGTCATGGAGACCTTCGACCAGATCATGGCCGTGAACGTGCGTGGCGTGGTCGCCGGAATCCGCCACTCTGCACCCGCCATGGCCGCACGCGGTGGCGGATCGATCGTCGCCACCGCCTCGACCTCCGGGCTAAGGGGCGATCCGCAACGCTTCGCGTACAACGCCTCCAAGGCCGCCGTGATCAACATCTGCCGCGCTGCCGCACTCGATTGGGGCCATGCGGGCGTGCGCGTGAATGCCATGGGCCCGGGCCCCACCATGACCCCGATCCTGCAGGGTGGTCGCGTGACGCCGGAGCATCTCGACGAACTGCGCCGCAATATTCCGCTGCAGCGTCTCGGCCGGCCTGAAGAGCAGGCCGAAGTCATCTACTTCCTCGGATCACCCGCCTCCAGTTTCGTCACCGGTGCCGTCTTCATGTGCGACGGAGGCATTACGGCCAACGCCGGCATCTTCGCTCCGCCATCCATCCCACTCTCGGAGGTTCATCACTGATGCTCGACTCAACAACGCGTGACATGGATGTCATCGTGATCGGTTCCGGCGCTGCCGGTCTCTCGGCGGCTCTCGCCGCGAATGAGGCCGGTGCTGAGCGCATCCTCGTCGCCGAGGCCGAGGGCATCGTGGGCGGCTCCTCGCGACTCTCGGGCGGCCTGATGATGGGCGCAGGCACGCGATACCAGCGCGCTCAGGGCATCGAGGATGACTGGGAAGCGCTCTTCCATGACTACATGACCTTGAACATGTGGCAGGTCGAGGCTGGCGTGGTCGAGCGACTCACGCAGCGCGCCGGTGCGGCAGTGGAGTGGCTCGGTGATCTCGGCGTGGAGTTCTACGACCAACTTGTTTACGGCGGCGATGAGACGCAGCCACGCGTGCACTGTCCGATCGGTCGCGGCCAGGCGGTCATTGACGTGCTGACTCGACACTGCCGCGAGCGCGGCATTGAGATTGCCCTCGGCCAGCGGGTCGACCGACTGCTGGTCGAGAATGGCGAAGTGACCGGCATCGCCGTCGGTGACGACACCATCACGGCCGGATCCGTGATCATCGCCTCGGGTGGATTTGGCGCGAGCGAGGAGAAGCGCAGCGAGTACTTCCCGAGTGTCTTCGACACGGGCTGGTCGTACTACATCGGTGCCGACGGTGCACGTGGCGATGCCATCGACTTCACCCGCGGCGTCAAGGCGCAGCTCACCGGCTTCGATCGCGGCCTGCGCCTCCTGCACACCGATTTCGACAAGATGTACGAGGCCTACATTCCGGGCTGGCTGACGCTGATCAATCGTCACGGTCATCGCTTCTGCAATGAGACCGCGCCCTACGGGATCATGGATGGCCTGCTGAAGGCTCAGGGGGATTCGGCCTTCGCGATCTTCGATCACCGCTCCCTCGTCGAGGCCACCGAACTCGGTGTCGCTCGCTACAAGCAGCAGATCCCGGGCTCGACAAAGCGCCAGAGCCCGCATTGGAACCTCGATGTCATCGACCTGATGCTCAAGGAAGGCAAGGTCCACAAGCGTGACACCCTCGCCGAGCTCGCTGAGAGCATTCATGTGCCGGTCGGTGCACTCGAGGCCACCGTCGAGCGCATCAACGAGCTCGCGGCGGCCGGTGAGGATCGCGATTACGTGAAGGATCCTAAGTTCCTCGAGCCGATCTCCGACGGCCCGTTCTATGCGGTCGAGGTGCGCCCGGCCACCTGCTGCTTCACTGCCTTCGGCGTGCGCATCGATCGTGATGGTCAGGTGCTCGACGACGATGGTCGCGTGATCTCAGGTCTTTATGCCGCAGGCGAGGTGTGCGGCGGCGTAATCGGCCCGCGTTACGTCGGCAGCGGAAACTCCTACGGCAACTGCGTCACCATGGGTCGCGTGGCCGGTCAATCGGCGGCGGCTCATGCGCATTGATCCGCAGCAGCTTGCTGACCGCGAGGCCATTCGCGAGTGCGTGCTGCGCTATTCGCGTGGCGTTGACCGTCTCGATGCCGAGCAGATGAAGAGCGCCTACTGGCCCGAGGCCACCGACGACCATGGCCGCTTCGTCGGCAACGGTCACGAATTCGCTGACCGAGTCGTGGGCACCCACGACCGCTGGGCTGCTTCGATGCACTGCAATTACAACCACAGCATCGAATTCGATGACGCCACGCATGCGCGCGGCGAGATCTACAACGTCACGTACCTGCTCGCCAAGGAAGGCGGCCCATGGTCGTTGTGGCTGGGCCGCTATCTCGACCGTTACGAGTGCCGTGACGGCGACTGGCGCATCATCCACCGCACCTGCGTGCACGAGGGCACCACGACAATCGAGGGTGCTCCGATGGCGGGCGACATGTCGAACTTCCGCACCGGTGACGCCGATAGGCCGCGCGGTGAGACTCCGCTCGGTACCTGATCAGTCAGTGGCTGCAGCGGTCCCTGCGTAGCGTCCGAACACCATGATCGGCCCGAGTGTTCCACCGGCACCGCCGTACGCCATCGCTGTCGGGGCCGCGGCAACGTTGCCGGCTGCATAAAGGCCAGGGATCACTTCGCCGGTCGTATCGAGAACGCGACCGCGCGTATCCGTGCGTGGGCCGCCGCTGGTGCCGAGCGTGCCGGAGTGCACACGCACCGCGTAGAACGGTGCCTCATCGATGGGGCCGAGGGTCGACTCGATCTCGAAGCGATGATTACCGTCTCCGCTCCAGCGGTCGTAAGCACTCTTACCGCGGCCGAAGTCCTTGTCATCCCCACGCTCGACGAATCCATTCCAGCGATCGATGGTGTGCTCGAGCTCTTCGGGGTCAACATCGATCTTCGCGGCGAGCTCGCGAACAGAGGGCGCGCGAGTGATCCAGTCGGCGATCGGCTGACCCGGGGGAGTGCCGAACGATCCGTAGGTGCGGGCGTTGCGGCCGTCGAAGATGAGCCAGCACGGCAGGTTGACGTAGGAGAAGTCAGTGGAATCGAGCTGATGGAAGGCGCCACCGAGCGCGTTGTAGTTGCTGGCCTCGTTGGTGAAGCGCTTGCCCTTGCCGTTGACGAAGATCGAGCCGGGCAGCGTGCGCTCTCGGTTGACGAGATTCGCGCGCTGCTTTCCGAATGCGACATCACCCGGAATCTCGACGGTCGGCACCCACCAGGCCTGCGCCATGTTGCCCAGGCCCGCGCCGGCGCGCATTGCCATGAGGAGGCCATCACCCGTGTTGGTCGGCACGCCTGCTGGAGAGGTCATCGGGCCGCGGAGGAACGAGCGCACGAGATCGGGATTCCACTCGAAGCCGCCGGTGGCGAGCACGACGCCCTTGCGGGCACGGATGGTCTGCTCGGCTCCATCGACGCTGACACGTACGCCGACGACTCGTCCGTTCTCAATGAGAAGGTCGGTTGCCTGCGCATTGGTAGTGAGACTGACGCCGAGATCGAGCAGTGCCTTGATGATCGGACCAACGAGACCAGCGCCGCAGCCACGGAGGTCGTTCTCCTCGCGATGCTTCTGGATGTCGGGATCAAGGAAGCCGGTTCCACCGCCGAGAGTCGTGTCAGTGATCTGCAGGTGAGCGCTGCGTCGACTCTTCGCGACCTTCGTCTTCCACTCGCCAAGCTGGTGAAAGCTGAAGAGTCCGGGGTCGAGAGATCGCCCGCCCTGCGGCTTTCCGCCGGGATGCTCCGGGTGGTAGTCGGGATACATCGGCACGATCGAGAATCTGAGGTCAGTGGTGTCCTCGAGCCACGTCACCGTGTCGCGTGAGCCATCGATGAAGGCCTCGGCCATCGCCGGGTCCATGCGATCGAGGGAGAGTGACTTCAGGTAGGCCAGAGCCTCCTCGCGCGAATCCTCGATGCCGAGCTCGTCCTGGTGGTGGTTGAGGGGCATCCATGGCACGCCGCCCGAGATCGCAGTCGACCCGCCGAGCAGGTCTGCCTTCTCGAAGACGGACACGGTGGCCCCGCTTTGCGCTGCTGCCAGCGCGGCGGTGAGACCGCCCGCGCCGCTGCCGAGAACGATGACGTCAATGTCGTTACTGGATGCCATGTCAAGAATCTAGCGGGAGGGAGGGGCCGAAGCGCACCTTTACACTCATTGCATGAGCCAGACCTATGAGAGCCTGATCACCGACCTGATGGGCCGCTGGCCCGAGAGCCGGATCGAGCCCAGCCTGGTTCGTATCGCCTCGGTGGTTGAACTGCTCGGCGACCCTCAGCGGGCTTACCCCGTCATCCATGTGACCGGCACCAACGGCAAGACTTCCACGGCCCGCATGATCGAGTCACTCCTGCGTTCGATGGGCCTTCGCACCGGTCTGTAC
>JBPCSY010000181.1:0-4313 GCA_051006695.1 Candidatus Nanopelagicales bacterium | reverse complement strand
AGCTGGGGCTACGACAATCGCACCACGTTCATTCGCATCCCACCAGAGCGCGGCGCAGGCACCCGACTGGAGGTGCGCATCGGCGACGGTGCGGCGAACCCGTACGTGATGATTGCGGTGATCCTCGCTGCAGCACTCGATGGTCTTCGCCGTCAGCTCGACTGCCCGCCGCATTCCGAGGGCTGGTCGTACACCGACGAGAGCCGCCCCGTGCTGCCCATGACCCTCACCGATTCGCTCAATGCGATGCGTGCCGACACCTTCCTGGTCGACATCCTCGGCGAGCCCTTCGAGCAGGCCTTCGAGACGCTCAAGCGCGATGAGGTGCGTCGCTATGAGGAGGCTGTCGAGGATCCGAATACCCGTGAGGTGACCGCCTGGGAGATCGCGGAGTACCTAGAGGACTATTAGGGGGTGCAGAACTTCATCCTCACCCTCAGGTGCCCCGACGGTCCGGGCATCACCCATGCGATCACGGGCGCATTGCTCTCGTTCGGCGCGAACATCCTCGAGCAGGCGCAGTTCACTGAGCCGACAGAGAACCTGTTCTGCAATCGCACCCGCTTCGAGACTGACATTGACGACATCGCCAGCGTGCGCGAGGCGATCGAGGCCGCGACCTCGCACTTGTCCCCGACGATCACGCTGCGCAATGTGCGTGATCCGCGCCGCATCCTGGTGATGGTCTCCAAGCAGGATCACTGCCTCGTCGATCTGCTCTACCGCCGCCAGCAGGGCGAACTGCACGTCGAGATTCCGGTCATCGTCTCGAACCATCCCGATTGCGCGCCGATAGCCGCTGCCCACGGCATTCCGTTCGTGCATCTGCCCGTGACGCCTGACACCAAGCCGGCGCAGGAGCAGCGGGTTCGCGAGCTCATGCAGGAGTACTCGATCGATGCCGTCGTGCTCGCGCGATACATGCAGGTGCTGTCGGATGATCTGTGTGCCGATCTCGAGGGTCGCGCCATCAACATCCACCACTCATTCCTGCCGGGCTTTAAGGGTGCTCGCCCGTATCACCAGGCCTATGCGCGCGGCGTGAAGATCATCGGCGCCACGGCGCACTTCGTGTCAGCTGAGCTCGACGAGGGCCCGATCATCGAGCAGGACGTCGCACGCGTGACTCATGCGCAGGATGCCGAGGATCTCGCGGAGATCGGCCGCGATGTGGAGCGCGTGGTTCTGGCACGCGCCGTGCAGCTCTATGGCGCCGATCGGGTGATGCTCACCGGCAATCGCACAGTGGTGTTCGCCTAGCTCAGGCAGTCAGCTCGTCGACTCGCCTGACGACCTCGCGGCAGAATTCTGCGTGTCTGTCGCGCTCGTCGATGAAGATCGACGGCTTGATGCAGAAGGTGCCGAAGCCCATCTCGAGCTGAGCGGGAATGCCCTCGAGGGCTTCGGGCAACGGCGCGACCGAATGCGCATCGGGGAACTCGACGCGGGTGCCGCCGACCATCTCGATCTCCTCGATCGAACGACCTGCGGCCTCCAGGCCGGCGCGCAGCTTGGCGACATCGTCAGCCTTCGGCCGGCCAAGCGGGTGGTAGCCGCTGCCGTACTTCACCAGGCGGTTGAGAACAGGATCAGTGAGGCTCTCGCCGCCGAACCACATCGCCGGGCCCTTGGGCGTGCAGGGCTTGGGATCGATGTAGACGTCGGTGAAGTCGAAGAACTCGCCGTGGAAGGACGCGGGCGACTCGGCCCACACGCGACTCCAGATCTCGAGATCCTCATCAAGGATCTTGCCGCGCTTGCCGAACGGAACGCCGAGGGCGTCGTATTCGTCCTTATGCCAGCTCACCGTCGGCTGGATCACGAGTCGACCCTCGGCGAGCAGATCGAGGGTTGCGAGATCCTTCGCGAGGGCGAGTGGATGACGCAGCGGAGCGATAAGCGCAATGCCGCCAACGCGAATGCGAGTGGTGGCAGCGGCGATAGCGCTGAGCATCACGATCGAGGACGGCCATTCGGTGGCGGGATCCTGATTGCCCGGCATGGCATAGTCGCGGGGATTCTCCATGCGCCCCTCGGAGCCGGCCGATGGGCCGAGCAGCACGTGATCGCTGATCATGATCATGTCGAAGCCGGCATCCTCGGCCTCCTGGGCCATGCGCACGATGCCGCGCACATCGCGCGGATCGGTCATGGTCCAATTCTCGGTGAGAACGCTGACGAGCTTCGGCTTCATGAAGTGCTCGAGTTAGATCGCTGCGGAATTATCGGCGAGAAGCGTGCCGCCGTGGAAGGTCGTGCCGACCTCGCAGTAGTAGCCGGCGATGATCTCGTCGACCGGCAGCAGCGAGGCGGGCTGATCCCAGGGCGAGTCATGAAGGGTGAGTTCAGCGTCGCCGACCCACGGCTGGCCGAGATCGAGATCGACACCGCCCATCGTGGCGAGCTGGTTCAGCGAGAGACCCGCGCCGGGCACCATCGACGGCATCACTCGGTGATGCAGCATCTTGTGACCATTGACGAAGCCATTCGACGGTGCGGGCTCGCGCAGGGTGACCTTCGCGCTGGCAAGGCGATGGTCGTAGGCGGCGAGCGATGCGCCGAAGGTGCCGCCCTCGGCGATGCGGGGGGCAGCTTTTCCGCGGTTGTACGGGCGAGTGACGAAGACGCTGCCCAACTTCTTCGGGTAGCCCTGGAACCAACCGCGACCGATCGCGAAGTCGGTGGTGACCCAGATCAGCACGCAGCGGCTGTAGGTGACGCCTTGGTACGAGCAGCGCACCACGACGAAGGCCTCGAGGTACTGAGAGCGCGAGGGATCGAGCAGCTCGGCCCCGCCATTGCTGCAGGACTGCCAGTCGGCCCAGATGAAGGCGACGGCGCCGGGATCCTCGGGGGCAAGGTCGAGATCAGGAGGCAGGATTGCGCGCACATTCGCGGGATCAGTGCGGTACTCGACGGTCATCAGGGTGCCGGAGTAGTGCCAGGGCATCTCGGGGATCAGTGCCGAGCCGCCATCGGGAGTGAAAGGGGGCAGGAAGCCCTGGGAGTTCGCCATAGTGCAGGAGCCTAGCAACTCCGCGAGGATCGTTTGGGCCCAAACAACCGAATTCCTGGCTGGCCCATGGGGCACTTCCCGTCACTCGGCATTAGCCTTCGGGGATGCCGCAGAAGCCCGCCCGTCAGCGCCTCAATCGTGAGGTGATCTGCGCGGCCGCCCTGGAGCTCGCAGCAGAGTCGGGCAGTGCTGATGTGAGCATGCGGGCCCTCGGAGAGCACCTGGGTGTAGACGCCACCGCCGTCTACCGTCACTTCGCTGATAAGGACGACCTCATGCGCGCCGTGGGCGACCGGGCACTCACCCCGGCGACCAAGGGATTCGCCACCAGCGACGACCCCGCCGATGACGTGCGCCGGATGTGCACTGGCATCCGCAAGGCGCTGCTGAAGAACCAAGTCGCGCTCCTCATCACCTCGGCCGGCCCGACTCGAAATGCGAATGAACTTCGCATCACTGAAGTGATGCTCGACGCCTTCCTGCGTGCGGGCATGGATCCAGATGCAGCGGCTCGGGCGTATCACGTGCTCATTGAATACACGGTTGGCTCGGCATCACTCGATGCTCCGCTCTCGCGCAACGCGAAGGAGCGCAAGGCCACCTATGACACGTGGCGACGTGACTACCGTGCGCTACCTGCCGATGAGTATCCGGCCATCCATGAACTCGTCGGGCATCTGTACCCGAGCAGCGACGAGGTCTTCTCCACCGGGCTCAGTGCGCTGATCGCGCAGCTCATGCCGGCGTAACTCGACTCAGTACACGCGGGCGTACTCGCCCTGCACGGACTTAATACACGCGGGCGTATTCGCCCTGCTCCCAGTCAGTCACCGCAGACACCCAGCGCTTCCACTCATCGCGCTTGAGCCCGACGTACACCTCGACGAGATCCTTCTCGAGGTATGACTGCAGCTTGGTGTCTGCCTCGAGTGCGTCGAGTGACTCGGAGAGCGAGTGCGGAGTGTGACGATCGGTGTTCGGTGCCTCATCGGCGTCACCGAGCTGCGGTGCCGGCAGCTCCAGCTTCTCGTCAACACCGTGCATGCCGGCGGCGAAGAGAGCGGCGCTGAGCAGGTGTGGTGTAGCGGCACCGTCGGCCATGCGGTGCTCGACGCGAGTGGTGGCACCGCGCTGACCGGGAACGCGCACGGTGGCAATGCGATTGTCGAGACCCCAGTTCGCCCAGTAGCCACTGAGCATGCCGGGGGTCAGGCGCTTGTACGAGTTCACGGTCGGTGCGGCGAATGCAGCGAGTGCCTCGTGATGGGCGAGCAGACCGGCGATGAAATGTCGTGCG
>JBPCSY010000180.1:0-7521 GCA_051006695.1 Candidatus Nanopelagicales bacterium | reverse complement strand
TCATCGTGCTGCTTCCCGTCCTTGCACTTCTCCTTGCCTCACTTAGCTCGCAGGCGGGGTTCACCCTGCAGTGGTGGAGTGCCCTCGGGTCAGTGGATGCAGGCACGACTCGGATTGGCTCCCCGCTCGCCTCACTGGCTCAGTCGATTCGGTACGCACTGCTGACCGGGATAGTTGCCGGCCTCATTGGCGGGTGCGCGGCGATCGCAGTGCTCGCGCATCGCTGGGGGCGAGTTGTCGCTCTGTTCGCGATCATTCCCCTCGGAATCTCCGCCGCCACCCTCGGCCTGGGAATGCTGCTCGCCTTCGGTCGCCCGCCACTCGATTTCCGAGCTACCGGTCTGCTTATTCCGCTGGCTCACTCACTCGTGGCCATTCCACTCGTCGTGGCGGTGATGGCTCCCGCGCTGCGCGGCATCGATCCGCGAGTGCAGGATGTCGCGGCCACCCTCGGTGCGCGGCCGACTCGCGCGTTCGTCACTGCCTATGGGCCCACCTTGCGCACGGTGATGATTGCCGCAGGCGGCCTGGCCTGCGCAGTATCGCTGGGCGAGTTCGGTGCAGCCTCCTTCCTCTCCCGGACAGGGGCGCCCACAGTGCCACTCCAGATAGTGCGACTCATCAGCCGTCCCGGTGAGCAGTCAACCGGCGTGGCGGCGGTGATGTCGGTGATCCTGATCGTGCTTACGCTCGTGCTGGTGCTCGGCGTCGATCGACTCGGAAGGAGAAGCAATGGACTACGCACTTCGCACTGAGCGCCTCGTTGTCGGCTATGACGGCTGGGCCTCAGGTGTCATCGACCTCGAGGTAGCGCCCGGCTCGATCACTGCGATCCTGGGGCCGAGCGGCTGCGGCAAGTCGACGTTGCTCAGCACGATTGCCGGCATTCGGCCCGCACTGAGTGGTCGGATTCTTATCGATGGTGAGGACGTGACCGGACTCCCCGCAAATGAGCGCACGGCGGGCATGGTCTTCCAGGAGCCCTTGCTTTTTCCGAACTATGACGTCGCCCGCAATGTCGGATACGGCCTCGAGCGCAATGGCATGTCGCGACGTGAGGCTCGTGCCCAGGCCCTAGAACTGCTCGACTGGGTGGGCCTCGCAGGGTTCGGTGATCGTGCGGTCGACGAGCTCAGCGGCGGGCAGGCCCAGCGGGTAGCGCTGGTGCGCGCCCTGGCACCTCGCCCCACCGTGGTGCTGCTCGATGAGCCGTTCAGCGCACTTGATGTCGACCTGCGCCAGCGATTGGCTCACGAGGTTTCGGAACTCCTGCGCGCTCGAGGAGTGGCCGCGGTTCACGTGACGCATGACCCGGCGGAAGCCGTCGCGATCGCGGATACCGTCCTGCGCTTTGACGACATCTACCACTGAGGTGACTGGCAGGCGTCGGACATCTCTGGGACCCTGTGCGCATGAGCGCCCCGATTTCCTCGTCCAGCACTGATTCACGCGTCCGCACCGGCCGCATCGCCGTGTGGATCGCGATAGCCGTCGCCGTCGCATGGCTCGTCATCGGAAGTGTCGCCGGGCCACTCGCCGGGAAGCTCAGCGAAGTGCAGAAGAACGACAATGCCTCATTCCTGCCGGCCTCCGCCGAGTCGACCCTGGTTGCCGATGAGCAGGCGAGATTCTCCGAGACCACGACGATTCCGGCGCTGATCGTCGTCACCCGCCCCGACGGCACCGCGCTCGACGGCGCTGACATGGCAGCAATCGGCTCATTCATCGAGCAGGCGCCGGGAATCCAGATCGAGCCCGGAAAGACGCTGGCGGACTTCGCCGACGCAAAGGCCATCGCACCGATTCCCTCGCAGGACGGTATGGCGGTTCTCATCGCGATTCCGCTCGACAGCGATGCCGCTGCAGACAAGCTCTCCGATGGTGAACCGGCGATTGGCGGCATCACCGATGCACTTCGCGAGGCAGTCAAGGCCTATCCGCAGCTGCAGATGAATGTTGCCGGCCCCGCCGGAATCCTTGCTGACCTGTTCAAGGTATTCGGCGCAATCGACACCACCTTGCTCGGCGCCACTGCCCTCGTCGTCGCGCTGATCCTGATCTTCGTGTACCGAAGCCCGTTCCTCTGGCTGATCCCGCTGGTCGCCGCAGGCATGGCATTGTCCGTGGCCAGCGCGATCGTCTACGCACTCGCGAAGAACGACGTCCTCGTGCTCAATGGGCAGAGCCAGGGCATTCTTACCGTGCTCGTCTTCGGTGCCGGCACTGACTATGCCCTACTGCTCGTCGCGCGTTATCGCGAGGAGCTTCACCACTTCGAGTTGCACACCGATGCGATGAAGGCATCCCTGCGCGGCGTCGTCGAGCCGATTGTGGCCAGCGCGGCGACCGTCGTGATCGGCCTGCTCTGCCTGCTGCTGAGCGAGCTGAACTCGAATCGGTCGATCGGCCCCGTCGGCGCGGCCGGCATCTTCGGCGCACTCGTGGTGATGCTGACCTTCCTGCCGGCACTTCTCATCATTCCCAGCGTCGTGCTGCCGATCCTGGCCTTCCTCGTGCCCACCGTCATCGGCCTCGCGCTGAGCTTCGTCAGTGACATCTCAGTAGGCCCCTTCGCCGCGATCGGCGGCGTCCTTGCCCTCATCACGATCATCGCGTGGGTGATCTTCGGCATCATGCGCATCGTGCGCCCGACGTGGGGGCCCTTCTCGCGCACGCGCTTCCCCGCGGGCCGATGGGCCTTCTGGCCGCGCACGCCCAAGGTCGGCGGCGCCGATGAGCGACTTTGCGGTGCCTGGTCGAAGGTCGCCAACGGCGTCGGACGTCGACCGCGACTCACCTGGGTGGTGACGGCACTTCTGATGGTGGTACTCGCCGGTTTCTCGATGACCCTGAAGGCCGACGGCATCTCGACCACCGAGGCCTTCATCGACAGGACGGATTCGGTCACCGGCCAGGAGATCCTCGCGGAGCATTTCGCCGGCGGCCTCGGCACTCCGGCCATCATCATCGCGAATGAGGCAAGCATCGACGCGGTGACGGCAGCCGCGCAGGGCACGCCGGGCATCGCTGCGGTCAATCCCGCTCCCACCACGACAGTCGACGGACGAGTGCAGCTTTACGCGACCCTGGCCGTTCCGGCCGACGGGCCGGAGGGCGAGGAGGTCGTCTCGGCACTTCGCGAGAACGTGCATGCCGTGGTCGGGGCCGACGCACTCGTCGGCGGCCAGACTGCCTCCCAACTGGATGTCGACGAGGCCTCGCGACATGACCAACGGGTGATCATTCCCGTGGTGCTGGCAGTGATCTTCCTGATCCTGCTGATCCTGCTGCGGTCAATCGTCGCTCCGATCCTGCTGATCACGACCGTCGTGCTCTCGTTCTTCGCCACCCTCGGCGTCTGCGCACTCGTGTTCGATCACGTATTCGGATTCGCCGGAGCAGACACGTCGTTCCCGCTGTTCGCCTTCGTGTTTCTCGTCGCTCTTGGCGTCGACTACAACATCTTCCTGAAGACGAGAGTCAAGGAGGAGTCGGCACGCATCGGCACGAGACCGGGCATCCTTCGGGGCCTGACGGTCACCGGCGGTGTCATCACCTCGGCCGGCATCGTGCTCGCCGCCACCTTCCTGGTGCTCGGCGTGCTTCCGCTCGTGTTCCTGCGCGAGATCGGTTTCGCCGTCGCGATTGGGGTAATCCTCGACACCTTCATCATTCGATCGACACTCGTGCCGGCACTGGCCTATGACATCGGCCGCAAGATCTGGTGGCCGGGCAAGCTCGCTAAGCAGCCAGAAATAGCCCGGCTGCCTGCATCGGGCCTTGCGGAGCATCCGCGGGAGCCTGCTCAATAAAGAGGTGTGCGACCCGCATGTCGAGATCGAATAGTGCGGGGTCCGGAACGGCTGCGGTGATGGTCTCCTCGAACATGAGGAAGGTGTCATTGATGGCCGGCTGATCCTTGGTGAGCTCGATCGGATTCAGTGCGGCGGCCGACAGGTACTCCTGCCAGGCCATGTTGTGGTCGAGGTAGGCCTGCCTTGAGTTCCAGATGGCAACATCCCAGGGCAGCAGCTTGACCGCCGCGACCTTGTCACCGGCCAGGGCGATACTCGAGGCGCCATTGGCCGCGATATTCGACAGTGTGGCGTCGAAGGCGTCCTTCTCGGCATCGGTCGGGCTTTTCTTGGCCGCGTAGGCGTCGAAAGCCTCATTGATCTGATCCTGAACGGTGCCCATGGCCTCCTCTGAGCCCTCGATGGCAGTCACCAACTCGCGTAACTGGACATTTCGGGCCACCCAGTCACCGACGAGCGCACCGCCGGCCACCACGGTGATCGCGAAGGCCGCCAGTCCCGCCACCCACGGAATCCACGAGGGAAGTGAGCGTGCCGGATGTCCATCGGTGGTCATGAGTCCATCATGACTCATGCACTAGCGTTTGAGGGTGACTGAGCCCCAGGACTGGCGATCGCAGTACGCCGCCCTTACCGCGCGGCTCCAGCAGCAGTACCGCGCGCTGCCGATCGATGCCCCCGTGCGGCTCGCAAAGCGCACCTCGAACCTGTTCCGTCCGCGCGCTGCCGCGACCTCCCCCGGCCTCGATGTCCTCGCCTTCGACGGCGTGCTGAACGTGGATCCCGAGGCACGCACGGCAGAGGTGCTCGGCATGACCACCTATGAGCATCTTGTCGATGCCACCTTGCCCTTCGGCTTGATGCCAATGTGCGTACCGCAGCTTCGCACGATCACTCTCGGCGGCGCAGTGACCGGTCTCGGCATCGAGAGCGCGAGCTTCCGCTTCGGCACTCCGCATGAATCCGTCAAGGAGATGGACATCCTTACCGGAAGCGGCGAGATCCTCACAGTGACCGGCGCAGCAGATGACCCCAATCGCGATCTCTTCTACGGCTTCCCGAATTCCTACGGCTCGCTCGGTTATGCCCTGCGTCTGCAGATCGAGCTCGAGCCCGTCAAGCCCTACGTGCACCTGCGGCATCTGCGCTTCGACTCGGCCCAGGATCTCGCCGACGCGATGAGCTACATCGTCGACTCGAAGGATCGCGATGGGCAGTACAACTGGGAGGGCGTGCGCGTCGACTTCCTCGATGGCACGGTGTTCTCCGCTCATGAGCAGTACCTCACCCTTGGCGAGATGGTCGACGACGTGCCGAAGGGCCTGTCGATCAGTGACTACACCGGCATGGGCATCTACTACCGCTCGATCCAGCAGCACAGCGAGGACGTCCTCACCATTCACGATTATCTGTGGCGCTGGGATACCGACTGGTTCTGGTGCTCTCGGGCGTTCGGTGCGCAGAAGCCGTGGCTGCGCCGCATCTGGCCCAAGAGCAAGCTGCGCAGTGACGTCTACTGGAAGCTCGTGGCCTTCGATCGCAAGCGCGACGTTTCGGGCAAGATCGCCAGGCTGCGCAAGCAGCCCCAGCGCGAGCCCGTGGTGCAGGACATCGAGGTTCCCGTCGACCGACTGGCCGAGTTCCTCGACTTCTTCCATCGTGAGGTGGGCATCGAGCCCGTCTGGGTCTGCCCGCTGAAGCAGCGAGACCCGGGTGCCGTCTGGCCCCTCTATGAATTCGACCCGAAGGTCCTCTACGTGAACGTGGGCTTCTGGTCGACCGTGGCGCTTCCTGAGGGAATGAGCCCTGACGAGGGCCGGGTCAACCGCCGGATCGAGGAAATCGTGACCAATTTGGACGGTCGCAAGTCTTTGTACTCGACGGCGTTCTACGATCGCGAGTCGTTCTTCTCGATTTACGGCGGAAATACCTACGCGGAATTGAAGGAACGATTCGACCCCGCAGGCAGGCTGCTGGGTCTATACGAAAAGGTGGTTGAGCGGCGATGAAGCTGGCGGAAGCCTTCTCCCTCATTGTCCCGGCGGAACGCGGCGTCGGATTCGTGGCTTATGACGGATCCACCTCGGGCCCAGCCGACCCTGCAGTGACCCTGGAAGTGCGCACCCCGCGCGCCGTCGAGTACATCGCCTCGTCACCCAACCAGCTCGGACTCGCGCGCGCCTACGTCGCCGGTGATCTCGAGATTCACGGTGACGCCTACGCCGCCCTGCAGCGTCTCTACCCGATGCCGCTCGATCACGTCACGACCGGCGACAAGATCAAGCTCGCCCGCACCTTCGCCGGCAAGGCGCTCAAGCGCCCGACCCCGCCACCGCAGGAAGCCGTGCTCAAGGGCGGACGCCATAGCAAGCGCCGCGATGCCGAGGCCATTCATCACCACTACGACGTCAGCAACCTGTTCTACTCGTGGGTGCTCGGCCCCTCGATGGCCTACACCTGCGCCGTGTTCCCCGATGCCGAAGCGTCGCTCGAGACCGCGCAGTACAACAAGTTCGATCTCGTCTGCCGCAAGCTCGGACTGCAGCCCGGCATGACCCTGCTCGACATTGGCTGCGGCTGGGGCGGCATGGTCATGCACGCTGCCGAGCATTACGGGGTCACGGCCATCGGAGTCACGCTCTCCAAGGAGCAAGCAGCGTTCGCGCAGAACGCGATCAAGGAGCGCGGGCTCGAAGGTCGTGCCGAGGTGCGCTTCAGCGACTACCGAGATGTTCCCGAGACCGATTTCGACGCCATCAGCTCAATCGGCCTCACCGAGCACATCGGTCGCGAGAACTACCCGTCGTACTTTGCCTTCGCGTATTCCAAGCTCAAGCCGCTCGGCCGCATGCTCAATCACACGATCACGCGCCCCGATGACAGTGAGCAGAGCTACTACAAGAACGGCTTCATCAATCGCTACGTGTTCCCCGACGGCGAGCTCTCCGGCCCTGCGCACATCATGAGCGTGATGAATACCGCCGGGTTCGAGATCCGTCACGAGGAGAACCTGCGCGAGCACTATGCACTGACCCTCAAGTACTGGTGCGACAACCTCGAGGCCCACTGGGATGAAGCGGTCGCCGAGGCGGGCTTGGGCACAGCGCGTGTGTGGCGCCTCTACATGGCCGCGTCACGCCTGGGCTTCGATCTCAACACGATCCAGCTGCACCAGACCCTCGGCGTCAAGCTTGGCGAGGGCGGCGTCAGCGGATTCCCGTACCGCGGTGCCGCAATCCCTGCTGCGTTCTAGCTCACGCTAGGCCTGCAGGCCTGCGGTCGGCGGGTAGAGCGAGTACGACGGGAAGTTGCCGTAGAGGCGATCCTCCGAGCCATCAGCCGGCTCGGTCACGGCCTGAACCAGCAGGTCGCCGCCGACGAACGCGCCCTTCCACGAAGCCCCCTTGCCGCCGAAGATCTCGTCACGGTCACCGCGCGAACGCGGGGCATTGATGCCGATCTTGAAGGACTGCAGCTCGTCAGCCACCCGATGGGCGAACTCGTTGTCATCGGTCGCGATCGAGCCGACGAGAGAGCCGTTGCTCGCATTCATTGCCGCGAGGAACTCGGCCTCGGTGTCGACGATGACGATGGAGTCGAGTGGGCCGAACGGCTCCCTGTGGTGAAGTGCCCACGATGACGGCGGCTGCAAGACGCATGCCGGTGCCACATACGCGCTGGTGTCCTGATGGGCGAGGAAGCTGCC